>JASFIT010000030.1:0-19653 GCA_050122535.1 Desulfobacteraceae bacterium
AGGAACCCCCTCTCCCACTTCCACTTCCTTACCCGGGCTCATAAATTCGCCGCTCACAAAAGTACCGTTTCGGCTTTTCAAGTCCGTGATGAGATATTTATCTCCCTTCCTGAGCACCTTTAGATGCTTGCGAGAAACGGTCTTATCTGTGAGTCTGATCTCATTATCAGGAGACCGTCCCAGGAAATTGACTCCATCTCTCAGTTTAAAAGACTCTCCTATTTCTGGTCCGTTCAGAACATAGACTTTGGTCATGATCTATACCTTTCTAATTGAACAACTGTACGAAGTGGAACCGCAGATACGGAAGAAACTAATATTATCGCTCATTTTGCCCAAAATTCTCAAGCAATAACAGAATCAGGGAGTACAAATCTTATCTTCCATTCAAGTATTCATCCTGACAATTCTGACATAGTGCGGAGATAGAGTATTCCAATTTAGCAGCTGCATCTCGGAACTTTTTCGCCGGCCTACAACAAATTATGCAAGTGCCCGTGGCTTTTGCGCCCGTATAGTTTTTCTCGTAATCACCTTTTGCAAGTCTTTGCCACAGTTCCGTTATCTTTTTCACGCGTGGTTCATCCTGCCTTCATGTTGGCTTTGTTTCGGCGCCCTAACGACTCTCCAAATATATGCAAACCCCTTGCCATATTGGCAGAAAACGAAACTTCTCAGGATTCCAAGCAGTTGACAAAAACCAACAAAAAACCGAGCAAAAAGACTGACAAATATTGTTAACTTTGAACTGCATTCATCAAAACTTGGCACCAAACCGCTGCTTTGGCGATGAAATCATATGTCTTCTCGGCCGCTTCTTGAGCGATTCTGATGGCTAATAGATTAAAGGCGCGCTCCTCTGTCATTTCAAGGTTCCCTGCCGCATATTCTGCCAGGGCCCTATGTGCAAGCGAGCGGCAAAAATGCAGTTCATATTTCTGCACGGATTTCACTATTTTTCTTGACAATATTAACATTGTTCATTATTGTGAACATCGTTCATCAAGGTATATTATTTTTATGTGAGGCATTGGAAAATAGCGAACATGGAGGTCTGATATGTATGATTTTTTGCTGAAGCCCAAAGAACGGGCGGTAAGAGACGAGGCGAGGAAATTCGTCAGGGAAGAGGTCTCCAGTGATTTCCTCAGAAAATTGGATAATGACGAAATCACCTACCCCAGAGAGGTCGTAGAAAGATTGGCTGCGTATAACCTGCGCGGGATCCGATTTCCCAAGAAGTACGGAGGCAGGGGACTCAGCTGGGTAGCGGAGGTGGCTGCCACTGAAGAGATCGGGTCCCTTGGCATGGCCCTCGGATGTGCATTTGCTATGCCCTCCATCGTTGGGGAGGCGCTGAACGTGTTCGGGACAGAAGAGCAGAAGCAAAAGTATTTGAAGCCCTATCTTGAAGGAAAGCTCGTCTCTGCTGAGGCCTTAACAGAGCCGCGGGGAGGATCTGATTTCTTCGGGGCTACGACCAAGGCGATTTTGGAAGGAGATCACTTCATTGTCAATGGTCAAAAGCGTTTTGTCGTAGGCGCTGAAGGGGCTGACTTCTTCGTTGTCTACTGCAGAACCAATTTCGAGCCAGATGCACAAAAGCATAACCGAATCAGCCTACTCATTATCGACAAGGGTCCTGGCGTGAAGACTGAGTATCTTTACGGCCTTCTAGGGTGCAGAGGCGGTGGGACAGGAAGGCTGGTCTTCAGAAACGCTGAGGTTCCCAAAGAGAATCTGGTTGGAGAACTCCATGGTGGTGCGCTCTGTTTTAATCAGATGATGATCCCGGAGCGGCTCACCTCTGCCTCTGGATGCTTAGGGGTCTGGGGCGCGCTGGACCTGGCCGTAAGATATTCCAACAGGCGCAAGGCCTTTGGGCAACTGATCCGCGAATTCCAGGGTGTAAGCTTTCTGGTGGCTGACTCCATTACGCAGCTTGACGCTGCGCGGGGACTCACATACATGGCTGCTCGCGCAGTGGATGAGAAGTATCCCAATGTGCGACGTATCGTAAGTGAGGCAAAGAGGTTTGCCACAGAAGCCGCATGGAATGTGGTAAACAATGCCATGCAGATTATGGGTGGGATCGGCTACACCGACGTGTATCCCATAGAACGAGCCCTAAGAGATACCCGGCTTGCCCTCATTTGGACCGGAACGAGTCAGATTATGAACCTCCTTATCCAGCACGAATATTACAATCAGGTCCTTTATGAACCTTACGATCGCAGGAAGCTTGAACAGGACGCCATGCATCCCGATGAAAGCGAACGTTGCTTCACAGATGAGGATATGTGGAATATCCACAACAGTGCCGCCGCGGATTAGGATTTTGCTTTATTTCGTTTCAACATGAATATCCATCCGGTTTTTCTGCAACAAAGACAGGAAGGGGCAAAGGGGGCCTAAAATGGACTTTGGAAAGATGAGCGGAGAACAGGTGAAGGATTACCTGTTAACAAATTGGATGACCCACGATGCGCTATGGTACAGGGAGGCGGCCTCAAGGTTTGGAATGGGTGAGGCAAGCCCGATGAATCTTCGGGTCTGCAGAAGCTTGGGCAGAATAGAGTTCAAGCGACTCATGAAGGCAACGGGATCAAATCCCCCGAAGGGTATGGCTCAGTTGAAAGAATTGCACGAAGCTGCCCGGAGGATCCTTGTTCCACCTTTCATGGAAACGGAGCTGGATTTTCAGCGTGACAATGCAATCCTATTCAAGACCCGAACCTGTTTTGCCCACAAGGGAATGACCGAGGCCGGTCTTGTAGATGAGTACGAGTGCGGCATCTTTGAAAGGATAAAAGGGTGGTTTGATGCCATGGAAGTGGATTACACGCTGAGTCCGGATCTTAGCCGCTGTCTGAAATACAGGGGCCAAGAATGCCATGTTACAGTCGCATTTCATTTCAAGTAGGCTAACCCAAATCTCCCGTCTAACCTGGGTTTTAAGACTGGAATTAGTAGGTTATGCAACATTCCTGATCGCCAGCAAGGTATCAGATGTAAGGCGCCGAGGAGCCACGACTGAGGCGTATGGAGTAATACGCCGCAAGCCTGCCCCCGCGAAGGCGGGGGGAGGAGCGATCGAAGGCAACGCAGCCCTTCGGCTTTGCTCAGGGCCGTGAGCTTGTCGAACGGCAGATGATGCCTTGATGGTGGATCAGGGGGGGAACCCAATCCATGCCTGTTGCCACGCTGGAAATACTCAGAGAAAGAGAAAGGGAAGTCAGACGAGAGCTGATCCTTTCCGCTGCCCGGAAGCTCTTTGCAGACAAGGATTTCAGGAGCGTGACAGTGAGGGAGATCGCAAGAAAGGCGGGCGTCAGCCCCGGGACCATCTACCGCTATTATGAGAATCTGGATGGGCTCTTTCTTGACGTCTTCTTTGCAGGTGCCCGGGAAATCACCGAGCGTTTGGATGAAGAATATGAGAACAAACGCGGCTGTTCCCTCTTGAGGTTTTGTGAGATCTACATCAGCTACCTCAATGAGAACATGACCTTTTATCAGATGATGGGGCATTTTATGCTCGGGGGCAATCTTTCTGCCAAGGCCACAGAAAGGCTGAATCCCATCATGCGGGAGCTCATGAACCGTATTGAAGGTATTGTGAAAGAGGCGGAACTAAAAGGGGAGACCCGACTCGTTTCCCACGCACTCTTTTCGTCCCTGAATGGAATCATGATCAGTTACGCCCAGTATCCGGGCAGAAGTCTGGATGAGATTCGACGGCACACCCTGCGACTTTCGCGAATTGTTGCGGCGTATTTCCATAAGAAATAAATGGGCTCATTTCTTTAATGTTAATAAGACCTAATTCTTAAGGCCTGATCACGGAATCCCAAGCTTGACACACCACTGCAATCCTGCCATAGTTTGGCGTTTCAAAAACAAGCCTTACTCCTCATTCAACCCTAAAACCTACGACCTCAAATGGCAGAGCCTTCTTCTCAAAAATTGGATTGGCTATCGCGCCTGCTCGCCGGAGTCATGGCGGGACCTTTGCCTCTGGTCTTGCTGATTGGCGCGCTTTTGGGTGGCGTTGTCGCTCTGGTGATCACACCGCGCGAGGAAGAACCGCAGATCGTCGTGCCCTTGGCGGACGTGCTCGTGTCAGCACCGGGTCTTAGCGCCCAGCAAGTGGAGCGCCAGATTGCCACACCCCTTGAGAAGTTCCTCTACCAGATTGATGGTGTGGAGTATGTCTACTCCATGTCCATGCCCGAGCGGTGTGTGGTTACCGTTCGCTTCCATGTGGGGGAGGATCGTGAAGACTCCCTAATCAAGATCTACAACAAGATATTCTCGCAAACAGATCGTATTCCGGCTGCTGTCAAATCTTGGGTAGTCAAACCCATTGAGATCGATGATGTGCCTATCGTGGTTGCTGTCTTGTGGAGTGACAATCCTCATTTGACCGGTGACCACGAGCTGAGACGGCTCGCTGAGGAGATAGAGCACGATCTTCAGTCCATTGAGAACACCAACAAGCTCCAGGTCACTGGGGGTCGTCCGAGGCAGATTCGGGTTGAGTTGGATCCAAACGCCTTGGCAGCACGTCGTACCGCCCCCTTGGAGGTGGCTTGGGCCATAGACATTTCAAACAAGCTGCTGCCAGCGGGTGAAGTCCAAGTCGTGGATCAGGAAATCGTGGTGGAGGCAGGCGATTTCATCCAGAGCGCAGACGCGCTTGAAAAGCTGGTGATCAATGTGGTTGATGGTGTGCCCGTCTATCTCAGAGATGTTGCGCGTATAATCGATGGCCCCGCCGAACCCACCACTTACACATGGATAGGCTTTGGCCTTGCGTCCAACCAAAGGCAAAATCCTGCTTCCTATCCTGCCGTGGCCATTTCCATTGCTAAGAAGAAAGGGGCCAATGCGGTCTGGGTGGCCCAGGAAGTGGAGGCCTATCTCTCAAAATTGAAGCGCGAGATCTTCCCGCCCGAGGTCCACTATCGAATCATCCGGAATTATGGCGAGACAGCCGATCATAAGATAAACAATCTTGTCTCCAGCCTGCTTGTTGCAGTCCTTACAGTAGTGATTTTTATAGGGATTTTCCTTGGCTGGCGGGCTGCCCTGGTTGTGGGTCTGGCCGTACCGATTTGTTATGGAATTACTTTGATCCTCGATTTTTTTGCAGGTTACACAATCAATCGCGTTACCCTCTTCGCACTCATTCTTGCCTTAGGCCTCCTCGTCGATGATCCTGTATGTGGTGTGGACAACATCGAGCGGTATTTGCATATAAGACAACACCCACGTCGCCTCCGCGTGCTCCTGGCCATGGCGGAAATCCGAGGCGCCCTTATAATGTCCACCATTGCTATCATTATCGCTTTCGCCCCCCTTCACTATATCACCGGAATGATGGGTCCGTATATGGCCCCCATGGCATTTAATGTGCCCGTGAGCGTGATCATGAGCACATTGGTTGCCTTCCTAGTAACGCCTTGGCTCGCGTACAAGCTTGTCAAGCCGTCCCATGGACAGTCCGCGTACAAGGTCACCGAATCCCGATCGTATCGTTTCTATGCATCCTTGTTGAGACCGCTTCTTCGCACGCATCGACGCTCCTGGTTGTTTCTCGCCATTGTGGTGTTGCTGTTTCTGGTCTCGGCTTTATTGCCCGCTTTCCGGCTGATACCGCTCAAACTCCTTCCCTACGACAACAAAAATGAGTTTCAGGTGGTTGTAGATATGCCTGAAGGTACGACGCTTGAACGGACCCAGGGGGTTGTTACCGCTTTCGGGACATATCTGAGTTCAGTCCCCGAAGTGCGGGACTACACGGCCTTTGTCGGCGTGCCCTCGCCAATGGATTTCAACGGCATGGTACGACATTACTACCTGCGCCAGGGTGCCCACTATGCAGATATCAGGGTGACCCTCGCTGAGCGTCAACGCAGATCACAGCAATCCCACGCCATTCTGCTGCGTATCCGACGCCACTTGGAATCAATCGCCCAGGCCTCTAATGCCCGCATCAAGCTTGTTGAGGTGCCGCCGGGGCCACCGGTGATTTCCACGGTAACTGTTGAGCTCTACGGAGGAAAAGCCACCCCCTACACTTCTTTGCAGGAGGCCGCAAAAGTGTTGGAGGAACGACTCAAGCGAGAAGCCTTTGTCGTGGATGTGGATACATCTGTTGGAGACGATCAGGAAAAAATTATTTTTGTGCCAGACAAAGAAAAGGCAGCGTTGTCCGGTATTGGTACGGAGGACATTGCCGCCACAATTCGCCTTGCTAACCAAGGCCTTGTGGCAGGGTACATGAATATACCCAGCGAGGTTAATCCTTTGCCTGTCGTCTTGAGGCTTCCCCTGCACATTCGGACTTCGGCCCATGCTCTTACAACTTTACACGTCAAAGGAAGGCCTGGTATCACAAAGATCCGAGAAAAATCGGGTGTTCGCGATGCGCCACAGCCCATCGTTCCCCTTGCTGAACTCGGAAAGCTGCAGACTTTGGTGCAGGACAAGATCATCTATCACAAAAATCTTAGCCCTGTCGTTTATGTCTTTGCTGAAGTGGCCGGTCGAACCCCGGCCGAGGTCGTACTCGACGTTTCGAGCGACATGAACAGGAATTCTACAGATAGCAAGCCCATATCGTTGGATCGCCGCACTTATCTCAACTCAGGGGGAGGTTTGCCGTGGACGCTGCCAGAAGGGATACAGGCGGTATGGAAAGGGGAGGGAGAGTGGAAGATTACTTTGCGCGTGTTCCGGGACCTGGGGATAGCATTTGCTGTTGCTCTTTTGGGCATTTTCCTGGTGTTGCGTATTCAAACGGGTCTGTCCGCAATGACGGCAATTATTATGCTTGCCATCCCGCTCTCAATCATCGGCATCATGCCAGGCTTCTGGATGCTGAATCACCTTGGTGAGCGAGTGGTAGACGGATTCCCTAACCCCATCCTCTTTACGGCCACAGCTATGATTGGCATGATCGCATTGGCTGGAATCGTGGTTCGCAACTCACTTATCCTGGTAGAATTCATTCAAATGGCCTTGCGTGAAGGAAAAGGTCTACATGAGGCTTTACTGCAATCAGGTGCCGTGCGCATGCGGCCTATTTTTCTCACAGCAGGGACCACATTGCTGGGCAATCTGGTGATCACACTGGACCCGATCTTTAGCGGTCTGGCATGGGCCATCATTTTTGGCATAGGTGCATCAACCCTGTTTACACTTTTTGTGGTTCCGGTACTTTACAGTCTAGTCTACGGCAATAAACCTGGGCACGGTCTGCCTCCGAGGAGGGATATGGAAACGTGAAAACGGCATGGAAGATAATAGGAATTGTTATTGCTCTGGCACTGCTTGGCAGCGTAATGGCTTACTTGGCCGGCTTTTTTGAAGAAAAGATCCCAGTGGATTTCAGGGGTGTCTTGCCATCACATGGCGGGGAAGCGGTCCTTACCGTAGAAGTTACCACAGAACCTGTCATAGAGCAGGCCTCAGGCACCATTCGGGCCAAGGTAGAGACCGTTATCTCTCCTCTGATTACCGCCACCATCTCAACCCTTGCCGTCCGAGCGGGTGATGATGTGAAGCAGGGTGAAGTGTTGGCAGAATTGGATTCAAGGGAGCTTCAGGCCCGGGTTGACCAAGCTCACCAGGCGGTGGTCGCCGCAAAGGCCAACCTGTCACTGGCCGAACGAGACTCTGAGCGGATCCAGCGGATTTTTAGAGCAGACCGTGGTGCCGTTTCAAAGGCCGAACTGGATCGCGTGCAGGCATCATTGCGCACTGCCAGGGCCCAGCTTATACGCGCTCGGCGTCAAGAAGACGAAGCAAAGACTGCCCTCAGTTACAGCTCTCTCTCAGCCCCTATTTCAGGTCGTGTTGTGGAGCGCTATGCAGACCCGGGTGACACGGCGCGACAGGGTGAGGCCCTGCTCCGCATGTACGATCCCGCTACCCTTCGGCTTGAAGCGAGCGTTCGAGAGTCGGTGGCTTCAAAGCTGACAAGGGGTCAAAGCCTTACCGCCAAGGTGGATGCGCTTGATAAGGCCTTTCAAGCCGTGGTAGACGAGATCGTCCCTTCCGCTGATCCCGGCTCTCGCTCATTTCTGGTTAAAGTGGCCCTGAAAGGTAGCTCTGGTCTGTATCCAGGCATGTTTGGCAGGCTGCTGATCCCTATCGGACAAACTAACAAAATCTACATACCTTTAAAAACTGTGACACAGGTGGGGCAGCTCCACTTCGTCATTTTGAAAACGGAGCAGGGGCCGATCCGTCGTTATGTGCGTCTGGGGGCGCGCTCCAGTGGAGAACGGGTCCAGGTGATCAGTGGCCTTGCCGCTGGCGAGAAAATTCTGATCCCTGAATCCTGATTTTGTGCCTGTCCCTGAGAACAGGATATCCCCCAGACTTACGAGGCAGTGTCGCATTTCGTCATCCCGGCCAAATGCCGCGGAGCGGGATGCGAGCCGGGATCCAGAACGATCCAATTTTCGGGTACCTTCCTGGATTCCCCTTCGACTTCGCTCAGGGTGGTGAGCCTGTCGAACCACGGGTCTCGCCCACAAGCCTGCCCGTACTCGACACATGGTTGGGCTCGCCCGGAATGAAAGTTTTGTTGAATTGCACCAGAGCCTCTTATTAGAAAAGGAATCTTAAAATATTATTGTTAAGGGCGTCGGTAATGACTATGCTAAGCATCCTCCCTACCACCCTGTATTGACCAACGCTGACGGGACGGAACGAGCACAAAAATGACGCCAAAGCCTCAGGCCTTCACCACCAATGAGTGGAAGATCATCTGCCAGCATAGGACCCCCTATCAGGTGCAGCAGTTCCTCAATGCGCTCCCTTACAACCAGGAAAAAAGCAAGGAGACGTTACACACCTTTAGGCGTGTCATTAGGCTTGGGTCTGCCCACTGCCTGGAGGCCGCGTTGTCCGCTGCCGTGATCCTGGAGCAACATGGTTACCCCACCCTGCTGCTCGATCTTGAGTCACAAGACGATCTTGATCACGTCCTTTTTCTTTACCAAAAAGGGGGCAAGTGGGGCACGGTGGCTCGTTCTCGCGATCCAGGTTTGCATGGCAGGAAGCCTGTTTTCCCCACCCTCCGGGAACTCGTCGACAGTTACGCCGACCCTTATATTGACTTCTCAGGGCGTATCGTCGGCTTCGGCGTCGGCAACCTGGCCCATCTTGGCAACTATGACTGGCGACTTTCTGAGCGAAACGCCTGGAAGGTGGAGCGTTTCTTGATCGAGATGCCCCACCGCCCCTTCCGCATGTCCAATCAACGGTATGGATATTGGCACAAGCGCTATGTGAATTACAGGAAGCGATATCCACATCGTAAGCCCCTTTACTATCCCAACCGGCGTTGCTGGACACCAGGTTACCCGAAGAATCTGTGAGGAGTGTTCAATAAATGAATTCATAACGTTCAAAAGTGTTGGCACAGTCTTTTGAGCCAGCCAGTTTTAGTTGATAGTCAATTTTCCGGCAATGCCAATCTCCTCGAGGTGATATCTATTTTGCTCCTTGCCAACAATTACCCCTTCTCCGATGTCTTATCCCTCCTCGATTATATTCTCCCCTGATGGGTTTCATATCCAGGGTGAAGATTTGATCACCGCCTCTGAAAATCAGTCATCAATGCTTAAGGGTGGGTACAATATATGGTGTAAATATCTTTTTCTGACCACAAAATATATATAAATTATATAAATTTTTATTAAGTTATATAAAAAATTTGACAAATATTATTATATGAATATAATTTATTGTTATTTATTTGCGTCATTTGTAACAAACAAAACCAGGAGATCCTTTGGGTCGCAATCGTGTAAAAAAAAATAGGGAGGAGCGCCTCATGAGCAAGGCCGAGCTTGCCCGGAAAGCGGGCGTTTCACCTTTGACCATTTACCGGATCGAGAAAGGATATTCTTGTCGTTTGGAAACCATGAGAAAAATTCTATTGGCGCTCGGTTGTCCCCTTTCGGACAAGAAGAAGATCTTCCTTGGCGACTGATCAGCGGCAAAAATCAAAGACCTCAGAACGGTATTGGCCACATAAATCTGATTAAGAGTCTCTCGTTGGTTTGGAAGAGAATTCATCTACGGTATTTGTAGGGAGGGAAACATGCATAAATAGCATCAAAACCTTGACAGAATCAAAAATCGGCTTAAGATTCATTCGCTTTAACCAATAAACCGCAGCTATTATCGGAGGAACGATGAAACAGAAAGTTGTCAAGAGGGGATCAAAGCCTAATAAGCATAAAGCCATGGCTATTGCTGGAGCCGGGAGCAAGAAAAGGAAGAGACGTCTCTCCATTAAAAGCCGGGATTTCCGCGCAAGATCTCTTGAAAATTTGACGGCTAAAAGGCAGGAAGTGGAAGAGACACTCGAGCGTCTGACCGAAAGCCAAAAGGCATATGAAGGGCTAAGTTCTGCCCATGATTCTAGAGAAGAGGTGGATCAGGCTGAAAGGGAAATTTCAGCCCAGACACATTACAGTCTCCTGGAAAGAAAAAACAAGGAATTGAAAAAGATTGAAACCCTCATTCGCAGGATTTTAGAGGATGAAGAATTTGGGCGGTGCGAAGAATGTGGCAAGCGAATTCCTGATGAGCGATTGTTGATTGTCCCAGAGGCGACCCGGTGTGTTCCCTGTCAGCGGGAAACGGAAAAATGGGACTCAAGAGGTGGTGTGGCTGAAATATCCTTCACTTCCTCACGGAGCAAAAAGGAACCCGGGTGGGGACCTAACGAGGACTTCGATGATGAGGTAAAAATCAGCCTTAAGACGGATATGGAATACCTATCCTTTGTGGACGTGGGAGAGACAGATCCTGGAGAGCCTGGGGGTGAGAACAATGAGAAATAGCCCTCTCACGCCTCACGTCAGGGGCAAGAAGTCACATGGTGAGGTGTATCCATATAAGGCAAGCTCTTTATTATAGAGGTTAGCTGCGGAGGCCGGCGGAGCACTACGCATAACTCATTTTGAATTTCTCCTGCATGTAATGCAGGTAATCATCCCCGAAGCGGACATTGAGAATCCATACCTGATATTGCTTTTGATAAGGGACATCACTCGCTTCCGCATAGTGAAAGGGATAAAACAGAATGGGAACCCTCTCCATATGATACGCCGATGTTAACTGGCCGATTGCAATGGATAGAATATTCCAGGGCAAGCCTTCCGGATTTATCACCATAATCTTTATGGAATTTAACAGTTCACTCAGATTAAATCCCATGTCTGACTGATCGACGATCAGAACAGCATTCAACCTACCCCTGTAACTTAGGGAATAAACCTTCAATCTCCTTAGAAAACCCAATCTACTATAGACCTCTTCCAAGGATTCGCCCCTAGAATCCTTTGGCCCAAGGCCCAAAGCGTCCAGAAACAAGCCATTGGAGTAATGACGGTAGAACCGATTCATTTCCCACAGATCCTGTGCTGAAGATTGCTTTAGCAACCATCCTTTCGGTAGTGCCGTACTTAAACGAAGACTTGAATAAGGAACATATTTGAAGAGATCCATCGAACAACCCTTAGGATTGTTCAGGGCCCTGGCAAAATTACCGAAAATCCGATCTGGAAATTTGTTCTGAGGTCGGAAATAACACATGACGTAGTCCATATTCGCCGAGGGCAGACAACACATCTCATTCAAATAATGCATGAGTCGCTTCAGCAATATAAAACCAGCACGTTTGTTATCAATAGCCTTGGCAGCATAGTGGTGAATCATCCAGGTTCTCTCGTACGCCCTCACCATGGATATATGACCATAAATCCGCCCGTTCCTTTGGTATGTGAGATGCCTCGCAATCTCTGGTCTCTCTTGGTAAACCCTCCGATAAGTCTCTTTCAGACTTTCTTTGTAGGGCTGGATGAGACGATATTTCAAGGGGTAAATGAAGCTCGAATCGAAAAAGAACTCCCAAAGGGCGTCCATATCCACTTCGTCGGAGATATAAGCATGACCGTCCAATGCCTTGCTTAAGATGTGCGTGAGGCGACTGTATGAACTGATATCCATGTCCAGAATAACAAAACCGCATCGGATACTTTTCTTGTTCTCTTCTGAACGGTGAATGACTTGAGCCATGCACTTCATCTCATTTATGCCGGCAAAGTCAATGGTCAGTTCGGGGATAATCATACCCTGCATAAGTACGCCCTCAACATCGCTCTCACAGACGGAAAAGCCGGAGGTGGAGATGTTATAAACCTCCATTTGGACCTTTTTTTTCAGAAAAGGATGAATGAAGCTAATAGTAGGTTGTGGCGTCAGTTGCTGGCGAAGGTTTCGGATGCGTCCTCTTTTGAATCGGTTGATCTTTTCAATAACCGGGGCCAAAACAATCTCTCTATCCAAATAATCGCCCCGTTGGCGGACACATCGACAGGTGCCAGAAAATAGAATCTGTTCTTTTTGGTATAAATGAATATTTACCAATTCATCTGAATTGAACCAATGAAACGAATGGGAAGGTTTGGAACTGACTCTGATCCGGAATCCGACCGGGCTGAAATCCAATAGCTCACCCTTGGCGAAAAAACCGCTCTGAAACAACTCGGCTTTCACGTCCCTGCAGGAATACCGCCTAGTCTGCCTCAGGCCCACAGCAAAACTCGTCTCCGGCAATCGAACCTTCAGGTGGTTTCCGCTAATCTCATTCAATTGGATTGGCGCCAGTATCATGGACCGACCATCATCAATGATAATATGGAAAACTTCGTAATTCCTCAGGTTAAGGGCTTGGAGTTGCCCATCGGCCCATCTACAGGTAAGTTCCCTCCCAATGAAAGGATCAGGATGGGCGCGCAAAAGAATATTTTCTTTAAACTTGGAGTGGCGAAGGTGGACGAGTACATGTTTCCCTGAAAAATGGGCGTAGTTCAGCATATTACTCAGGCCTTCTTGATTAATAGTTTGCGCGCTTTGCAGAGCACGGTTCAGATCTTGGCGCCGGAATACCCAAGGCCGAAATTGCAATTCATTTCTTGAAACAGGATCTAAAGGCCTGCCCCCTTTTGAAAAAACATTTTCCAATTTATTCAAGGCCATTTTCCCCTCCCCCGTTTTCATTTGTGAGGCCTCTTAGCGCTTTCTGCTCAGTGACCCCTTTCCCTGGTGCTTTTGAGTTTGAGGAAAATCCTTGACTCTCCCTTATGGAAGAGATGTTCATACCACTTCTGAGGAAAAGCCCAACCGGTTCAAAAGAAAGCCTTTCTGTACCCGTAGAAGCATAGACAAATAAAATACCCTCTTTGAAGAACATCGTATGGACACTATAGGGATGAGTGGTTCCATCCGCTAAGAAGACTTTAATGTTGGTAAATTTAGGACCTTGTTGGGAGAAAGTGGGGACCTCGTCGTATATTTGCTTCAAGACGCTAGACTGCGTTTCGGAAATTCCGGTGAATAGGTGCTCAATCCCTGCCCTTGAAAGCCTAGATTTTGCGAATGACATGTGAAAACCGAGCAAATCCTCCCAGTTTTGTACATGATTATGAAATTCCCAGTTAAAAAGCACTCTGAAGATATTTCTTGATTGCAGATCCCTGATGAGATCCAGCTGCTGCGCAAAAAGTGTTAGTTCCGCTTCGCGGTTTACCCATTCTATCTCGAAGTTGTGATTTAACAGGTAGGCAGGAGCTGAGATGTCCTCAAGGGTTAGTTCAGGCTGCTCACCGGATACCTCAGTTATCGTGTCCAGGGGTCGGGTCTCAGGTAAGCTCCTGAATCTTCTTGCAATATCCTGCATCGAATGGCCTTCCCTTTTTAAGACCTTCACAATTTCGATCCGCTCCACCGCTGCTCGGGGGAAGTATCCGATTCTGCTCACCTTTCGCATGCCCTTACTCGGTCCGAGGACAATAGGTCTCGGGATGATACCCACCTTGATATAATTGTTAAGGGTGGCTCTGGAAATACCCGTTTTTTCCAGTAAATCCTTGCTGCTAATCAAATTCTTGTCTGTTGAGATAGGCATATAGCAATACCTATTTATTTTAACGCTACCCCCATTGTCTAACTTGCGGCTTGTGGTAGTCTAACCCATTCCGTGTTGTTTTTCAATAACTAATTTGAATCCTTGAAAAAATCGAGATGAATATGTACAGCTCCATAATTGCGCTGTCTAAGCTACCTCACCCTTTAAGCCACTACGCACACATTTTATAGGCATTGCATTCGGTGCTGGCATTTTGAGTCACTGCATGATTGACAAATAGTATTCTTCGGGTAGAATCGAGTCTTAACTAACCTCCATTGGATTTTCTATGTATCTAGAATATTGGGGACTCCGTAAATTTCCCTTCGAAAATGCTCCTGATCCCGATTTCTTTTTCCTCTCCAAAACTCATGAAGAGGGATTAATCCGCCTTATATATGCTGCAAAAATGAGGAAGGGATGTGCCATGTTGTCCGGCGATATAGGGTGTGGCAAGACCACCCTGACACAGGTCTATGTGCAGGAACTCTCCGATGGGCAGTTCGATATAGGGCTTGTCGTTAACCCCAGACTTGAACCTTTGGAGTTTCTACAGGAAGTGTTATACCAGTTTGGTTGGCCTCATGTACCTAATTCGAAAGTGGAATGTCTTCGATTATTAAACGATAAAATGCTGGAAAATATGAAGACGGACAGAGAGACGCTTTTGATCATTGATGAGGCTCAAGTACTTAGCGATTCGGCTTTTGAGGAGATAAGGCTTCTGCTCAATTTTCAATTGAATGGTCGTTTTTTGATTACCGTGATTCTTGTGGGGCAGCCCGAGCTGAATGAGAAGATTAGAAATATTGAACAGTTGAACCAGAGGATAGCGATAAGGCACTATATAAAGCCCTTTGACCGCGAGGACACAGTTCACTATATCAATTTCAGACAGAACAGGGCTGGCAGGGAAGAGAATGCGTTTACTTCAGAGGCGGTTGAAACGATCTATGAGATTACCAAAGGGGTGCCGAGGATGATCAACCACCTGTGTGATGTATCCCTCTTGATCGGATTCAGCATGCAGGCAAAAGTGATCGATCCGCAGATCATAGAGGATATTATGAAAGATGGTGCGATTTTCTAATTTCATAACACTCAAGGATAAGAAGAAATTCGGCATAAAACCTCTTGAGACAGCGTTTAGCGGTGAAGATGGGGGAGCGAGGGATTCTCAAATTACAGGGACGCTGACTGATAATCAGATTTCCAGGTTGAGGGGAGGAAAGGGTACCCCCGCGTCCTCGGCCATAGAAGAATCGAGTTCAAATGTCATCACCTACTATGAGAAATTTGTTAAGAGGGCGACAAATATTCGGGATAGGGTCAGGATTAATCAAGGAATAAACCCCTCTCCCATTCTTTCTGATTTGCACTATATACTCAATGAGAATCTCGAAGATAAACTGTATGGGTATGCCATATATGCACCGGGCGATTACGAGCCAATGGCGGTTCATAATGTGGAGGTTACATTCATATCTCTAATGGTTGGAAGAGCAATGAATTACAACCTCAGAACGCTCTTGGGGTTAGGTCTTGCAGCATTCTTGGAAAATGTAGGCATGTACAGAATACCGGAAAGTGTTTTGCAGAAAAAGGGAAAACTTGGCGACAAAGAGATGGCAATGGTTAGAGAACATCCCAAGAGCAGCTATGAGATCCTCGCCCGCATGGGAGAGAGATATCAGTGGTTAGCCGAAGTCGCCTTCCAAGTGCATGAGAGATCGGATGGCTCTGGTTATCCGCATGGGCTGAGCGGTGCAGAGATCTACGAGCTGTCCTCAATCATAAGCCTGATTGACGTCTATGTGGCCATGATAAATGATAGGCCGTACCGGGAAAAATTTCTGCAGGTGGATGCCGTCAAATTTATCATTGAGGAGGGCGTAGAGCTGTTCCCGGCCAAAATCAGAAAGGCTTTCTTAAAACAGATTCCCCTTTTTCCGATGGATACCTATGTGAGGCAGAGCAAAAAACCCATGGGGCGGACCAACGCCCTAAGAATAGGGGCCAGAGCCAAGCCAATTCCCCTGAAGAGAAATGACATAGAGTGTTTCGATTTAGGACCCGGTGAGGAAGAATCCATTCGTATCACGCCTAAAGCTATAAGGACGGGGAAGATTAGGAAGAAAATGGTCCGCTGGCAAGCTTCGGCAAGCCCCAATGTGTCAAACTATAGGCTTTATTGGTCTAAACGGGGCGGTGTAAATTACGATTCATATCATGTTGACCTTGGCAATGTTACCAAAGTTATTCTTCCCGATGATGTGCCTTCATTTCCCCTAGATTCTGGAGATATAACACTGGGCGTCTCCGCTGTTAACACAGCTGGAAATGAATCCCACATTACAGAGATCACTGCACACTTCAATTTTGCTGTTCCAGGTCCACCAAAGAACCTTGAGGTGGAAGATATATAATAGGGTGGATTCCATCCCTTGTTTCTCAGCACTTTTGCGCTCAATATGAATTAGGAATCGTGCTAAGGGAATCGCAATATATTGAAATGTTTTAGAAAAACATACTCCCAGATGACTTTGTGCCTCATCTCACTTCACCTCCACGTTTCCCTTTAAATCTGATTTTTGTTGACCTCTCAATGCGTCTGTCTTATTTGTGAGGGTTGGTTTAACATTCCATGTCTGTCGCCCTAATCCCATGTTAGAATTCCGCATACTTTTTCCACGCTGTGGGAAAGTGATAAGGCCGCACAGGGAAGCCCCCATTTCAAACAAAGAAAGGAGGCGGCATCCGAGGGAGGCCTGTAATATCCTAGTGGACTACTCATTGAAGGAGCGCGTATTCAGAGGCTTTATCTTAAACATAAGTCGCGGCGGCGCATTGATATCCAATGGAAGGCCCTTTTTGGTGGGAGAGGAAGTTACAATGGTTTTCCGACACCCCATTTCCCAAGGAAATCGCAGAATCACCGGAGAAATTGCCTGGGCGAGTCAGAAGGGAATTGGGGTAAAGTTCAAGTCCACGGTGTCATGGGACTATGAATTAGATCTCTATAGATCGAAAACTGATCAAGAGAAATCTATCCAAGTGGATAAGGGGGTTATAAAAATGGGCAAGGTTAAAAGGAAAAAGGTCCGCTGGGAACTTTCATCAAGTCTCGATGTGGCAACCTATAGACTTTACTGGTCTAAAGACGGCGAAGTCAATTATGATTCAGATCACGCCGATTTTGGACATGTTACCGAGATTATCCTCCCCGATGACATCCCTTCATTTCCGTTGGTGACAGGTGACATGGAACTGGGCGTCAGCGCTATTAATCATGCTGGAAATGAATCCGACATTTGCAGGCTCACCGTAGACTTCAATTTTGAGGTGCCAGATGCACCACAGAACCTCAAGGTGGAAGATTTATAATGCCGTAACTCCTATCACGTTTGCACGGGGCAGGAGAATAACCCACGATTAGCATCCGAATACTCAAATGTGGGCACGATATTAGCCGTTTGCTCCGCCTGGTAATTAGGCGCACATCTACTTTTTCAGATTCCTATCACTACTTCTGTGGCTTGTAAGCAATGCAGTCGATCTCGACAGCAGCTCCGAGCGCCAATTCCGCTCCGCCCACAGTGATCCGTGCTGGGGGATTAGAGCCCATAATACCTAAATAGGCTTCGTTCATTTCTCCGAACGTGCTCATATCTGCGAGAAAAACATCGACCTTCGCCACATCATCCAGGGACGCATTACACGCCTTCAGAATGGCCTCAATGTTCCGGAGTGTTTGAGTGGTTTCCGGCCCAGTACCGCCCTCAACCAGATCCATCGAGTTTGGTTTCACGCCCAGTGTGCCGGAAACATAGATGAAGTCGCCTGCAACCACCGCATGGCAGAACGCCGGAAGCCGGCCAAGCCCTTCCACGTTTACTTTTCTCAATTTCATCATATCCTCCAATTTTCTCTTATTAATTTAGCGTCGTGCCCACTAACTGTATGCTTAGACCCCTAATTACAGTATGACATTGAGGCTGGTTATTCTTCTGGCACGACTTCTTCTTTAAGCTGCACGGACTGAACACATCCGACAAACCGCTTATCTTTTATAATAGGTGAAAGTGTCACGATGATGATTTTTCCATAGGGCTTGGCCTCGTAATGGAAAGGCTCCGTCCTCCCCTCCTCGAAATCCTGGAGCATCAAATCAAATTTTTTGTTGGTAGCTGCCTTCTTATGATGTGAATGGGCATCTTTACCGATGTATTCAGGTTTCCGGTCTAGGATCTGAGCCGCATGCTTATTATAATAAAGGAGAGTCCCTTTCGTGTCGATAATGGTCACAGCCACTCCCATACATTCCACTGCAAGTGTGACCATTTCCACCAATTGGTTTTCCTCTTTCTTTTCATTCATGTTCATGCCTCCCTATCTCAGTCGTATCTACCCTCCTTTATCCGTTGACAGAATCTGAGGGGCAATGAGCTGTCGAATATATTGGCCAAAATCTGCAACATCCCAAAAGCAAAGACAACAAAATTCTTTCAAGGCTTGATTTTGTGTTATCAAAAACCGGCAGATTAAGACTTCCCGAATTAGTCTATATTTTATGCCAACAGAAAGTATGGCTTTGAAGACGTAAATAAAGCCATCTTAATGAGTTACTAATATAGCAATGGACGTCCCCCTATTCGCAAAAATTTGACAAAATGCGGAGGCTTGGCCTTCAATTCGTCCAAGCTCAGGATCGAAACTCCCCAATAGATAAACTTCAAGTATATGTAATAATTAAAGAACTGTTCTGAACACAACTTCTGGCATGATTCCTGCTGAAAACCGGAGCGATGGGATATTATCCCAACTAAAACAATTTTGACCGATGTGTGTTTGATTATCAGTAGGAGGTTGCATGAAAAACATCATCATTATTATTGTCATTGGTGTCTCAGGATATTTCGGTTATCAACATTTCAGTGGGAAGGGGCCCTTTGGAGACAATGCCATGGTAGCATATGGTGCCGTGGAGTTTGAAACAGGTTCTGGGATACAGGAAGTGACACCTTACGACCCGTTTAATGCTGAGGATTATGTCGAGCCGGATCAGCCGTCAATTATCGAGCTTTATTCGAGCTCTTGCCCTGGCTGCAAACGCCTGCACGGACATCTCAAAAGGTTTCTCAAAGTAAGACCTGATGTGGTTGTCACTCAGATTCATCTGGGTAGATACTGGAGTTCGGAAGATGTGTGGAACTCTTATAGGGTAGATGTCTATAGCGTCCCGCATATAATCATCTATGGACCTAATGGTAAGTTGATTGCCAAGGATAATGGCAAAGACAAATCAGGCTTAGAGTTTTTGTATGATTGGATGAATGACGAGATCAACAAAGACTTGAAGAAACGTTACGAACAAAGAAATAAACCTCGATAATTGAGATCGTAACCTGGAAGCCCACCAAAGCGCACATTACACCTGCTAACCTTGCCTTTTTCTGGGCTAGCCAGAGTATTGATTAATAGCGAGGCTGTCGAAAAAGCATTCCTGTTGCAACTTTTTTTCACTCCCTTTTCTGCTCAAAAATCCTAACCCTTCCTAATGTTTCTGGTTTTGCGATTTCAAGCCACAACTCAAGGTATTTTATAATAAAATTAATAGTTTACACATAACCCATTTTGTGATATTTGGGAGACAT
>JASFIT010000031.1:0-19591 GCA_050122535.1 Desulfobacteraceae bacterium
CTCCTGGTGGGACTTGCAGGGGCCACCTTTTCCTTGTGCACCAAGCCGTGGTGGGGCCATCCCCAGGGGGCCGAGGGCACGGGGTGGATTGCCCTGGCCATTGTCATTTTTGGAGGATGGCATCCGGTAAGGGTCGCTTTCGGGGCCTACCTGTTCTCCTTTCTACAAGTGATGGGTATCCAATTCCAGGGACTGTGGCCCTCTGTACCGGCACAGGTCTTTCAGGTGGCCCCATTCCCCCTGATGATTTTCACCCTGGTCCTCATGTATGCAGCCCAGCAGGGGTCCGGGGAGCCCGTCGGCCGGCGTTCCTGGCTGCGCAGCATCGCTGCCAAGTTGAGTGGTTCATCACCAGCATCCCTCGGCAGATCCTTTCGCCCGGAGTAATCCAAAGCGCTTTGGAAATGAACTATGCTAAGGAGTGGAAAATGGCCCATGGTCTGACGAAAAAGTCACTTCTGCTTCTCCTTGCGTTCGGCCTCTCTGTCCAGGCACATTCAAGTTGCAGTTCCATCAACAGGGGCAAGGGCGCTTCTCATGACCATGGAGACAGCACCCGATCCATGACCTACGATGGGAGAACGCGAACTTATCAGGTTCATATCCCGCCATTGCATGCTACGCGTATGCATCTCCCTCTGGTCATTGTCCTTCACGGGGGTGGAGGAACGGGACGGAAGATGAAGCACTATCTGACCCGTGGAGGGTTCAATGCGCTGGCAGATGAGGAAGGGTTTGCGGTTGTCTACCCGGACGGCGTGGAGAGACACTGGAATGACGGAAGAGAACTGGACAGATATCGCGCTCACAGAGAGGATGTGGATGATGTGGGTTTCATCTCCCAATTGATCGACCATCATGTGGCAACCCTCCGGATCGATCCGCGGCGTATCTATGTGACAGGGATCTCTAACGGGGGTTTGATGTCTTACCGGCTGGCCTGCCAATTGACTCAAAAAATCACAGCAATTGCCGCAGTCACCGCATCGCTATCAGAGAAACTGAGGGCCACTTGTAAGCCTTCAGCAAACATATCCGTACTGATTATGAATGGGACTGAGGATCCTTTGGTGCCATGGGACGGTGGGGATATACATATCTGGTGGCGGACTTTTGGAAGGGTGCTGTCCACACGGGACACGTTAAGGTTCTGGGTTGAAAGGAACAGATGTTCTCCTTCCACTGCTCTTGTTGAAGCTTGGGATGAAAACGAGGAGGATGGGACCAGGGTGCGAAGAGAGGTGTACGGAGAATGCAAAGATGACGTGGAGGTTGTGCTGTACACCATTGAGGGAGGCGGACATACCTGGCCAGGAGGCTATCAATACTTACCAGAGTGGATAATTGGCAAAACCAGTTTGGAGCTAAATGCCAACGAAACGATCTGGCGGTTCTTTAAAGCGAAGAGCAGGATGCAATGATGGATGAAAAATCACGTTTTGATGCGATCATTATAGGGTGTGGCATTGCCGGTGCTTCACTCGCTTACTTTCTTGCCGAGCGGGGCATGACAGACATCCTGATCCTGGAACGGGAGGAACAGCCGGGTTATCATTCCACCGGGCGATCGGCTGCCGTATTGGTGGAGTTTGATCTTGTTCCCTCAGTCCAGCAGTTGAAGATACTGGGCGCCCAATTTCTCCAAAACCCGCCAGGAGGGTTTTCAGAGAACCCTTTACTTCGGCCATCAGGAATCCTGGTTATGGTAAAGGGACCCCTGTGGGAATTGGCCCAGCAGATGGTGCCGGGTTTAAGGCAAGATGGGGTCGTGTTGGATCTGCTATCACAGGAAGAGGCGTTATCCATTGTACCGGTCGTATCTCCCGTCAACTTCGACGCGGCGCTGCTTTTTCCCGAAGACGGACATATAGATGTAAATGAGCTCTTGTGGAGCTATCTGCGAAATGCGAGACGCCAGGGTGTGGAACTTCGCTCCGGAGAGGAGGTAAAGGGATTGAAGGTAAGGCGGGGTAGGTGTGAAGGCGTTATTACCAGCGCTGGGGCGTATCGCGCTGCCTGGGTCATCGACGCGGCTGGCGCATGGGCCGGGAAGATCAGGGCGTGGGCCGGTCCCTCCCCTGTTCAGCTCACACCCTATCGCCGCACGATCATCACCTTTGCCGCTCCGAAAGGGCTGGAGGTGAAAACATGGCCCCTTGCTGCTGACCTGAGCCATGAGCTTTATTTCTCTCCTGAATCAGGAGGACTGCTGGCCAGTCCGATGGATGAGGAGCCGATGGAGCCTTGCGACGCCCGTCCAGATGATCTGGTGGTTGCAGAGACAATCGAACGCCTGAAGCAACTCACGCCCCGGCTGGTGCCCAAGTCCATCATCCGCAAATGGGCTGGGTTAAGGACATTTGCGCCGGATCAGGCCATGGTCATTGGTGAGGATCCAGCACTAAAGGGGTTTTTCTGGCTGTCGGGCCAGGGCGGGGCCGGTATAGAGACAAGCGCCGCAGTGGGTCAAATCGCATCTGATCTCATATTAGAGGGCCGGACGGCGCTCGTGGATGTGAAACCCATCTCTCCAGGAAGATTCAGTGATTGAGTCATTTCTGAAATCCTTCTAAGGAACGCCTTATCTGCATTCTGAGCCCATGCGCCTTTTCTCCCTCTGGGGCGTAGGCCCCACGGGTCGGAGGCAAGGAGATATCCCAAAAATCCCTTTTCGAAAAGGCTCATGGCCTCAATTTGAACGTTAGAGACGTGGTGGGGTGATCTTAAGCTCGCGTTTTTCTTGACTTTCAGGTGACATTGAATATTATGTAAACCTATCGCAACCCTTGATTCAGCCCACTTGTGCTCATTACGGAAAGGCCCGGAGAAACGTGTAATGCCCCCTTGTACTGACAATCACAAAGAATATGGCCCAAGACACGGCATCCTGATTGCGATCCTCTTTCTCCTCTTTGCCAATGCCTGCACAGTCAAACACGCCAATCTGACACCTGGCCTGATTCCCAAAGGAAAGATGATCACACTCCAGGATGAGCAGTATGGCCAGTTGTTGTTCAAAGACTTGAAGAAGAAAAACGAACTTTGCACCGAAGACCGCCGATATCATCAACTGGTGACGGTCTGCAACCACCTCACCCGGGTTGCAGAGGTGGACCACAACCCATGGAAGCTCCATCTCTTCCGCAATCCAGACGTGATCGATGTGCGCGCGGTGCATGGCAACTATATTTTCGTTTGGTCGGGCTTACTGGATGTTGCCGAAAACGAGGACGAAATCGCGGCAGTGCTCTCCTATGAAATTGCGCACGCTCTGACGCGTCATACGGACCCCGTGAAGTTTACTATCTGGTCACAGGTCTTTTTTGAGACCGCATCCCTTGCCACCAGCATGGCCGTTTTATACGCCAGCCAAGGAACCGTGGCCATCACCGGATCGGGTTGGATGAAATGGCTCTACATGAAGGCGGCAGACCTCATGCCCCTTGAACGCGAATATAGCAAGGAAGAGGAACGGGAGGCAGCTGAGGTGGCCTATATGATTCTAGCCCGGTCCCAATACTCTCCTGAGGCTATGGTTACATTCTGGAAACGCGTTCAAGAGAATGAAGACCTGCAGGGCAAGCTCAAACGGCTCAACCGTGACCTTCCCCCGGAGGAAAGGGCGGCCCTCCTGGAAGAACTTCTGCCAAGATACTCGGCACAGAGAGGGCAGAAGCATAAAAAACAGGAAACAGAGCCGATCGAGGCAGAACCGCAAAGGACCGCAGAGTGGGAGGCATTCTCACCCTATCAAAATGGAACGGGCCAGATACTCCTGACGAACGGGTCGCATGATTTGGCCGAAGAATTCGCCAGGGAAGAATTAGCTATACCCTGACAGCGCTTATGTCCAGAAGTCCCTTGAAATACTTGACTTTTTCCTGGTTCTCTCCTATCATTATCCACAATCTCTTCTTCATCTTATCCTCACGGGAATGCCCTACAAGATGCACCCACCTTCCAAGATGCTTGCACGGAGCGGAAAATATAAAGGGAAAGGGATAAGGAATTGTGACGATACAATGTTCAGCGTGTGGCCATGAGGTGCCGGCGGGAAAAGACAGATGCCTGTATTGCGGGACACAGCAGGAAGGGATTGTTAAGGCTGAGGCGGGTGCGGAGGCAGACGTGAATACTGAAGATGCGACCAGTGCATCAATAGAAAATGTCCCGTGGCAATTCGCCCTGGAGAAAACAAAGCGCAGAAAACCCATGGGTATAATCACCCAGATCATTATCTT
Source organism: Desulfobacteraceae bacterium (assembly GCA_050122535.1). Taxonomy (GTDB): domain Bacteria; phylum Desulfobacterota; class DSM-4660; order Desulfatiglandales; family HGW-15; genus JASFEQ01. Next base: position 4,242 of record JASFIT010000031.1, read on the forward strand.
CTTTGCTGCCTTTGCTCTTGTGGGGTTTTTGGTTTTGCTGCTGAGTTAGCAAAAGCCACACAACGATGCCTCAGAACATCATGAGTTCCAATGATTGCTATGAATGGCCTAAAGAACCCACCACATACAAAACTTACCAGACAAGATGAAGACCCTTAAGCTCACTAGGCGTGCATGGATTCGCAGCATCCTCTATTCTAGTGTGGCCGTCATCGGAGGTGCCGGATACATCTCTTCCAGAAGGCTTGAAATCGTCCGCCAGGACGTGCCTTTGTCCGGCCTCTCGAGGAGATTGAATGGATTAAGAATCGGGGTCATGTCAGATTTCCATGCGGGTGCTTTTGTCCATAAGAAGGATATCTGGGAATCGGTTCGCACGATGAACCATGAAAGGCCTCATCTGGTGGCCCTCCTGGGCGATTTTGTGGACGGTGGCTACAATCACAGCCCCAAGAAGGTCAAGAAAGCATCTTATGTGTTTGATGCCTTGAAAGGTTTAAAGGCCCCTCTTGGCATATTTGCCGTGCTCGGTAATCATGATCACTGGACAGATGCCCGTCTCGTTAGAAAGGAACTGTCAAGGATCGGGGTTGTTGTACTCGATGACAGGCATGTGGGCTTGGGCCATGGCCTGGCAGTGGCCGGCGTTGACGATTTCTGGGAAGGGCCGGCACGTCCTCTCAAGGCCCTGGGCGGCTTGAATAGCAGTGCCTCTGTTATTCTGCTATCTCACAACCCGGATGTTAATATACAACTGGGAGGTGAGAAAAGAGTCAGGCTCGTCCTATCGGGACATACCCACGGTGGCCAAATTCGAATACCGCTCATCAATAGAGCCCCATGGGTCCCTTGCTCAAAGAAATATAGGGGAACAAGCGGCCTCATTCGTGAAACGGTACACCGCTCGACGTTCATAACAAAAGGAGTGGGAACTTTCTTTCTTCCCGTCCGCTTAGCATGCCCACCGGACATAGGCATACTGCGATTGCGAAAACCATAAGGGCCTCACCTAACAGATGCGCCAATTTTCTTGACATGCATGTGGTTTTGCATATTATGCCCATCAGTAAATCCTCTCTTTCTTACCCCGCGGACGTCTAACGAGGCGAACGGTATCTCTTAAATACGCCTCCTTTGACAGACTGTGTGGTAATGGCAGTGTAAGGTGTAAACTGATGGCTCGGCATGCAAAGACAGAGATTCGTGCATTCGGGATACGCGTGCTCCTTTCGCGCCACCCTGAAGTACGAAAGTTGAAGCGCGATAATATACCCTCACATCACGGCAACAAATTCTGGACATCGAGTTGGTTGTTGATGGATTACTTGAGGCGTCGTGGGCTGCCAAAAAAAGCGCGCGTCATGGATGTGGGATGTGGCTGGGGATTGACAGGCATTTATTGTGCGAAAAACCATGGGGCAAAGGTTACCGGCGTTGATATCGATTCCGAAGTATTCCCATTCTTGAACCTTCACGCAGAGATTAACGATGTGCGAATTACCACCATGAGGAGGTCCTTCCAGGGATTAACTGGAAATCATTTGGGAAATGTAGACATTCTGCTTGGGGCCGATATCTGCTTTTGGGATTCCATGATCGATCCCCTCAAAAAGCTTATTCGCCGGGCCCTGCGCTCAGGTGTGGAGACGGTACTTATCGCAGATCCCGGAAGAACCACGTTCGATAAGCTTGGAGCGTATTTCTGCGGCGAAACGAAAGGGGAGATTTTAGACTGGGAGGTGCGCCGACCAAGGCGTATTGGGGGACAGATTCTCAGGGTAACAAACGGTGGATAAGGCCCAAACTCACCGTCTAATTTGGGATTGAGGACTGACATCAGGGGATTTATAGAGTATTCCTGATCAATACGGGAGCGGAGAGGAAGTAAGGAATGGAGGATGAACGAAGAAGGGCCCCGAGGACAACGTTTCGTCTAGAAGTGGAGGTGTGGGGTCACCAAGGGCCCCATAAAATTACCGACCTGAGCACCAGCGGTGTATTTATACACACGGAAAGGCCTTCTCAATACAAACCGGGCGATGAGGTTGATCTTGTATTGAAGTTCCCTACCGAGGGGGAGGCAATGCTTATAAAGGCCCAGGTTAGCCGTACGACCAAAGAGGGCATTGGTGTGAAGTTCATTAACCTGACGCCCTACTATGCTGAGATCATAGAGAAATGTTACGACGCTCAAAATGGTGGCAACCTGGAGGATGATTCCTGAGTTGAATAGAGGCTGTCGGAAAACGCCCATCTGCCGTTCGACAGTCTCACATCTAATATGCACTCTGTTAAAGAAACGGCCTTCTTGCCAGATGAGTCCACGCCCCTTTTCTCCCCCTATCCGGGCTGAGGGCCCTATCGGCCGGGGCCAAGGCGGTATCTACTGTGTGAGAGGGAGAGGGCGGTTTTCCAGGATTTTCGCAACGGACTTCCCGTTATCTTCTGCAGCGTCTGTTAGGGCTGCCATAAGCGCTTCAAAAGCCATTTTATGATAGGTCGTTCCAGTCTCTGACTCTGAAAAAGAGACGTAGCGCTCAAGCTCCTTGTCTGTCAGGTTCTGATAGATATAAAGAAGGCCTATTTCGGTTGACTTCCTTGCATTCTCCTCTAACTGGGGCCGTCTGAGATCTATCTGTCTCCTCATCTCTTCCACACCCATTTTCTCCTCTTTCCCCATCGCGTCTGCCATTGGGGTTGCGGTCTGCACAAGAATCGTCAATGCAACTTCCACATTCTTATCGGATGCGGCAGTGGCCGCGTCGAGTCGCCGGATCAACTCGCGTCTCTTTTGCGGTGGGGGATTGCCCTGGAGCTGTTTGCCAAAGGCCTGCAATTCCTGAAGTGTTTTCGGACTGAATTGGATGCTTTCAAGGGCAGTTATTTTTTGTCCTAAAGGGGATAGAAGCCAACCCAAAACCTCCTGCGCCAGTTCAGGATCAAAGCTGCTTTCCATAACCTCGACAACTCTTTTTCGCATTTTCGTCGCCTCGAAAGCGTCGCGCCCGGCGCGTTGCAGTGCATTGAAGAGCTCGGGTGGTAGTTTTGCCTGATGCTGGGCGAGTCCAGAGAGATACAGCCGAACAATCTGATTGACGAGGGCATCCATGCCGGATTTCTCATAGAGTTCCAGGGCAGAGACACTCTTGATCTCTGACGGGGCGGCAGTCTTTGGAGGCGTCCCGAAGGACCTCTCCATGTCAATCTCTTTGGGGTCATACCCAACGGCGAACTTCTTCCCGTGAACCACAACGAAGATGGTACGGCCATCCCTCCACACGTAATCACAAAGCAATTTCCGCCCCCATTTAAGATACACGACACGGGGTTTCTTAATAGGTGCGGTGGGGAGGTTGTTTACGGTCTCTTGGGCACCATGGACGGTAGTTTGCAACGATATGATAAGAGAGATAAGGATTGAAAGGAGGATCGGATTTTTCATACCAATTATCTTAGATCCTTTGCTTTGAAACAGCCCCCACGTCTCTGAGACTGTGTCGTAGTCTCTTTTCGTCATTGCGAGCCCTTCGATACTTCGACTTTGCTCAGCATCGACCCTGAGCTATGTCGAAGGGTCGAGTACCTCAGGGTGAACTCCCTGTGGGGAGCGCGGCAATCTCCTTGTTCTCGATGCCTTATGAGATTGCCTCTCGGCCGTGAGCTCAAGGCCGAACGGCTTCGGTCCTCCCGCCTCCGCGGGAGTCCCTCGCAATGGCATGATTACACAGCTTTAGTGTGGTGAATGGGGTTTTGTCCACTCCATCATCTTGAAATTTCAGCAGATATACCGTAAATTGGCCGCTCTTGTCAACGGCTCTTGAGAGAAGCGTTTTATCCCATTTCTCTTGACTTGTAGGTGATTAACGATATTATTCTACACAATGACAGGCGCCTTGCTTATACAACGCGTTCTGTAGAAGGGGCCTATAGGAAACCTCATAAAAGGAGAGAAGAGGGATGATGGCCGAAGACTTTAGACTAGATCGGGATTTGGCCGAGACTGTCACCGGTACAAGGTCAAGGCGTTCCATGTCCCTAACGTCGTATCTCATTTCTTTAGGGATAGTCGTTCTCATCCTGGCTGTAGGATTCTCTTTGTTTTTCAAATTCCACAAGCGTTCTACCGCAGATCTAAATTCTGTCAAGAATAGACTGACAATGCTGGAACAGAGTTTTCCCCGACTTGCGGGCCAGATTATGGAGCTTGAGCAATCGGTGTCAAAGCTGAATGCAACCGGAGAATCTCTGACCCAGAGAATGGATGAACTATCCGACAGGGTTGCCCAGTTGCAGAAGGCCGCCGTGACTGAACAGGCGAAGAGCGAGGCCCCGGTTCGTGTCCAAAAAAAACCACCCGTGAAGACCGAAACCGTGTACCATCAGGTTCAGGCCGGCGAAACGCTCTATCGGATCGCGAAAAAGTATGGAATCTCCCTGGCCGAGCTGTGCCGTCTCAACCAAATAAGTGCAGGGCAGGCCATTAAGCCCGGACAAAAATTGCTGGTCTCTAAGAAGGGGGACGAATAACCCCCTGGCGTTTAACAAGAAGGTCAGGCTACACAAGCATCGGTCTGCATACCTATCTGCCGACAGAGGCAGAGCCATTAAAGGCTCTGCCTTTTTTGTTGCCCGTGCGCAATCGGCAAAAAGGTTTTGCATGTTTCTTGCATCAATCTCTCGATCAAGGCGAGGATCTGTTCGAAAAGACCTGAACGGGAGTGCCAACATGTCCTTAAGCCCGAGGGCTCGGTGTCCTAAAGGAAATCAGGGGACATGGACCCCACTTTGGGCCACGGCTCACCTGAACAAAATTTGGCACATGTTGACGTTTTTCGACAATCCCTAGGGATGTCAAAGGTTTTGTGTTGACTGACATGTGGCCCCAGAGAAAAACGCAGGGAGGAAGAGCCTTGGTTATTATTTGCCCCACTTGCAACAAAGATTATCGAATTTCGGATGACAAAATAGGTAAACCTGGAGCAAGAGCCAGATGCAAGAACTGTGGAGAAGTCATGGTGATCGACCCAGGTGGAGCCGTGCGAAGGGAGAGAGCAGAGGGGGATGCGGGACCTAGGCTTCCCCTGGATCGTGGCCTGTTCACGGATTTTCCGGAGCTCCAGGGCATATCTCCAGAAAAAGTAGCGTTTGAAGAGATTTTTTCGCCCAGCAAGAGAGGAGGATACAGAAACAGAAAGAACAGGTTCAAAATCAAGATCCTGATGGCCGTGTCAGAGGTTCTGTACAAGATCGTTAGAGACGGGGAAAGGGTCATGCGGATCGGCAAGGGCACTGCCTACTATCCTGCCGAACTGTTTTTCGGCAACGGCTGGCTGACAATGATGTACAACCACTATGCCATTCTTGCAACCAATCAAAGAATTCTGCTCATAAACGTCAACTCGAGGATGAAAGGCACGACCCACTACCTGTTTCAAGTGCTCTACGAAGACATAAGAAAGGTCAAAAGGGGTATGTTGTTTCGTAGCATTGCCTTGGATCGGATAAGGTCAAAGCGAAGAGTACTCACGCAGATGAAACGTTACATCTCCAAAGAGCTGAAGGAATTCATAACGGAGCGGAAAGAATATGTGAAAGGAGAACCAGAGGTGGTGCTTGAGTGCATCTGCCCTGCGTGTTTTGTCCCGCTTGAAAAAGGCCTCACCGAATGCCCTTCCTGTGAAGCCGCTTTCAAGACATCCAAGAAGGCCACATTGAGATCGCTGCTCCTCCCTGGACTGGGAGATTTCTATTTGGGCCATAGGGCCCTGGGGGCCGCGGAATTGATGGGATCCCTCATCGTTTGGACGTATGCCCTGTTTTACATATCTCGCGGCCAGAGCCCTGAAATGTTCGTGGCGGTGGTCGTTTTGCTTTTTTATAACTCCACGGACGCGGTGGTGACCTATTTCATGGCAAAAAAGGGCTACATGTTGGCTTAGAGGCCAAGTTTGGCGTAAAGACTCCGCCCGTATAAAGACGCCAGCACCATAAAAATCCTTGACTAAGTGGTTGTTTTTATGATATTTTTTGTGATAGATGCATGGTGCGATTCGCATCAGGCAAGCGGGATTTGAGCGGAGAAATGCGGAATAGCCCATATCTCTTATGAGAGGTGGGGGATTTTCGTGTGAGGAGATTAGAAGAGGTGAGAAAAAAGGAAATTATTATAGCAGTGATCCTAGCGGTCCTGTTCGTCCCGATACTCTCCTATGCGGACTACTTTGTTGTGCTCAGGAATGGGGAAGTGCGCTCCGGACCGGGGACAAACTATCCGATTGTGGATACGGTGCGAGGCTCCGAGGTATTTGAGGTCCCCTCCACCTTCGAGTCTAAGCTAGATGCCACATGGATACCCATAGAGTGGAGAGAGGTGCCGAGGGCAGCCGAGGTGAAGGGCTGGTTCCAGTTAAGCACGAAGACGGAGTATGCAGAAAGCGGAGAGATCGTGGAGGGATGGTACCTGTCCACCCTTGAGAACATACGGACCGTGGGGCCGGGCGAAATTCTCTATTTCATCATCGAAGATGAACCCGAAAAGCTTCGCTATGGGGAGATGTTGGCCAGAGTTGATAAGGAGAAAACCTTAGGCGGGTTACTTTACCGAAAGGCAAGGTTTAAGCTCAAAGAGAAGATTCCAAAACAGGTGGAAGTGGAGCCGGAGCTGGGGCGATTCTACTGGTTTTTCACAGGGGGCTGTCAAGGGGACACGAAAACAGGGACCCTTGTGGAAAGACTGATGCAGAGGAAGACCTGCGTGGGACAGCCCTACGAGCTTGGACTGTTTAGGGTGAGCTCAGGCTTTGAGACGCTTTACACGAGGTGGGTCCATGTGGGTCTGGGTGAGAGGGTGGATGAGCCTGATGTGGCCCACAGGCTCTACGAGATCAGGAAGTCGGGATTCCCCGTGAGCGTACAGGCGGATATCCTGGACCGTAGGATCTGGACGGGCATGACCAAAGAGATGGCCCGACTCTCCTGGGGGGAGCCTTCCTGGGTGAACATAGGCAGGTCCAATCGGCGAGGCAAGGAGCAATGGGTCTACGACTACGGGAGGAACACTTATTACCTGTATTTCAGGGATGGGGTACTTGAGTCCTATAGGAAAATGGGACAGGGCATGAAGAGGAGGTAAGCATTCCCGGACGGGAAGTGATGAAATAAGGTGAGGGATGCTGCTTCTATGCGTTCAATTTATGCTCCCAATCAAATTCCGGTGATGTGACGTGGCTCTCCATTCGTTGAATACGACGCTCAAGGTTCTCATATCTTCTTTTCAGCCGGTCGGCTGCCGATTTTCGTGAATGAATATAGCTCTCATAGAATTCCTGCTGGTCGCCGGTTCGCAAGGGTAAAACCGGTTCCGGCTTCATGATGAGTGCCGCGATGAAATAGAGCACCGCAATGGGCCAGAGTCCGGTGAAAAACAGGAGTAGGAGGGTAACGGCGCGCGTCCAAAATATGGAAAAATCAAAATATTCGGCAATGCCTCTGCACACCCCTAGTAGGATTCCATCTCGAGAACGATACATCCCGCCACGCAGCATTTTTTCAAGTCGTTTCATGATTCACGGTCCTTTCCTTTACGATCAAGAATAATGGTCTCCAGTGACTCCACCCGTTGTTCCATTCTGGACAGACCTTCATAGATTTCCTGAACCATTTTTGTTTCCTCAGTCTGGGCTTTTTGGTCTGTGCGGGACAGACCTCCCTTCAGGATCTTGATGACCATCAGGATGGTCCCTCCCACAATCGCCAATGCCAGCACGGATCCCCCGAAAATGACCACAAGCCCCATAACTACTTGCATCGCTCCACCTACTCCTTCAGATATTTTGCAGACTCTCGATTCATATGGTGCCAGCTAAAGAACCCACGCCATCTACTCTACTACCATCCTATGTCAAATGGCAACTCCGAGAAACTTGATTTAACGCCACAGACTTTGGGGACTGATGGGTTCACGTGGAGAATAGAGACGAATGAACATGGCGTTAGCCGGAACTGGCCTTTTCGTCCTTTTTGGCCAGGGAGGATTTGAGGCTCTGTAATTCCTTTTCAATGTCCTCGTCAACAAGAAGGCTGTCAAACTCCACTTCCAGGTCCGGCTTTCTTCCAAAATTGACCATATCAGCCTCTGCTTCCATTCGTTCGATGCGGTTTTCAAGTTCCTCGAATTTGAAAATGGCATCAGAACTATCCATGCGACGGATTTCTTCTTGGGCGCGTTTCTTCCTGTTCGCATGAATGTGACGCTGTACAAGAACGCGCTGTCTTTCCCGTGCGCTCCCAAGCTTCTCTTCCAGCTGCCTGATGTCATCCTGATACTGCTCTACCATAGCATCGAATTCAATGCGCTCCTTGTCCAGGGCACCTGCCCTTTCGCCGTATCTGAGCTTTTCCATGAGCGCTTCTCTTGCCAGGTCATCCCGGCCTTTGTTCACGGCAAGCTCTGCCTTCTCTTGCCAATTCCTCTCGCGAGAACGGGCCTCATCCAATTGACGCTGAACCCTTTTCCTGTTTGCCATAACCCCAGCGCAGGATGCCTTGATTTCAATCAATGTGTCTTCCATCTCCCGGATCATGAGCTTAATCAACTTCTCAGGATCTTCCGCCTTGTCCAGCATGGCATTAATGTTGGCGCTGACGATATCACGAAATCGCGTAAAAATTCCCATGATGTGACCTCCATGATTGGGTTTCAGCCTAGGATTACGCAGGAAGCGTGCCATTCGGCGTGATCAGCTAAAAGCCAAATTGTTTCATATACTTATGCGCTTGACAGACCAACAGGGGATGTGATATAATTTGCCATATAATGGCATTAAAAACTAATAGATGGTATATTTTGCCATGAAACCTGAAAGGCTCACCTCAGATGACCATACCAGCGCGCGATACCATGGGGGAACCATGGAGGCCCTGGGAGATTCGGAAGCATTCCTGGAATTCCAGGAGCGGCTCTCCAAGGTGGCAGCGGTAGACAGACCCGTGCTCCTGGTCGGCGAGCGGGGCACTGGAAAAGAACTTGCCGCATCCAGACTCCATTTTCTTTCAACGCGTTGGCAGGGTCCATTGGTCGCGCTCAATTGCTCAGCGCTCAACCCCTCGCTTATTGAGTCAGAGCTGTTTGGATATGAAAAAGGCGCATTTACGGGTGCTGATCAGCGGCGAAGGGGGAGGTTTGAGGCCGCGGAGGCAGGAACTCTCTTTTTGGACGAGATAGGCACTATCCCAATGGAAGTGCAGGAAAAGATATTGCGTGTGGTGGAATATGGAACGATCGAACGGGTCGGGAGTCCGGAGAGTATTGATGTGGATGTCCGCATCATCGCAGCCACGAATGCCGACCTGTTGCATCTGGTAGCAGAGGGTCGATTCAAGCAGGATTTGCTGGATCGTCTCTCCTTTGATGTGCTGTTCCTGCCTCCTCTCAGGGAAAGGAAGGGAGACATTCTCCTGTTGGCGAACCACTTTGCTGGGAGAATGGCTTTTGAATTGGGTCAAGAAGAGATCCCCCAGTTCAGCGAAGAGGCCATAGCGGCCCTTGAAAACTATTCTTGGCCTGGAAATGTGCGTGAACTGAAAAACCTGGTGGAGCGCGCCGTGTATCGCTCCAATTCATCGCTGATCACAGAGATTGAGTTTGACCCCTTCCGATCTCCCTACGGTGAATCGCGAACACCCTCATTGGAAGCGCCCGCAGGCGACAGCCAGCCACCATCGATAGAGTCGCGTATTGACAAACCAATTGACGAGGCTGTTAAAGATCTTAAGATCCGTCTTCTGAAAAGAGCTCTTGAGAAGACCAAATACAATCAGAGGAAGGCAGCTCAGATTCTGGGGTTGACTTACCATCAATTTCGAGGTCTGTATCGCAAGTTCGGCGAAGAGATCAAATAGTTTCCATCCAGAATGGCCCTTTTTTGCAATCCCCGCCTGCCATGTGGCGGGCAGGTCTGCGTCAATCAGCGGGATTCCTTTGGTACCGTGGTGTTGACTCTTCAGACATGATGAAAATATAATTGCCTTTCAGCAAAGCCAAAAGAACGATTGACGAACATCATTGAGTCATCTCCAGTGTGCGGGGGGATACATTGTGAACCATGAATTAGAAAAGGAAAAAGGAGAACAATAGGATGAAGAAAAAGGTTCTATCAATCATGTTTGTCTTGAGTTTCTTCATACCCGCAGGCCAAAGCCTGCCCAATGAAAATCTGGATGCTGCTGAGAAACTATTTAATGCCCAGGAATACAAGGAGGCCGTTAAATATTTAAAAAAGGTGACCAAAGAAGATCCGTCCAAGACGAGGGCCTGGGTCCTGATGGGGGATTGCTATCGTGGTTGGGGAAAAGACAAAAAGGCGATCAAGGCCTATGAAAAGGCTGTTGGGCTGGATAGTTCGCAAAAAGAGGCGCTTATGGGCATGGGGATGAGTTATGGCAATATGAACAAGTATGGACACGCCATTGTCGCTTTGAAGCACCTTGTTGAAATTGACCCTTCCAATGCATTGGCGCATTTTTACCTGGGGGTCAGTTATGAAGCCAGAAGAAGCATGAGCTTGGCCTGGGAGGAGTACAAGATCCTCAAGACCCTCGACAAAGAGCTTGCAGATAAACTCTATCATATCATCTTCTGGTGATCACAGCACACCGCAATTCTTGGCCTGATCCAGGATGCGGGATTCTGAACTCCCTGATCTCGCGACCTAATGTGAATTTAGGGCGGTAGGACGTAAATGACGACAGGCATATTCTTTCATGAAAAGTTTCGTGGCAAAGAATGGCTCATTATCGGCGATAAGTTCAGAAACTTCCCCAAGGCCATGAGGCATGTCCTGAAACTCCCACAAGTCAAATTGTTTACTCCGCAAAAGGTATCTGAAAATTTGCTGTTGAAGATACACACGTCCAGATTTGTCCAAGACTTGAAAAAGGCTTGGTACTGCGAAGGGGCCCTATACTCTGTGGGCGGCTGTGTTGAAGCGACGGAGAGAATACTCTCAGGCGATATAACAAATGCCTTGGTCTTTACTGTTGCGGCCGGCCACCACGCAGAACGTGACTCCGCCTGGGGTGGTACCTATGCGTCTTGCGCCGGGCCAGCTTTCCTAAATGCCCGTGAAAAACTTGGGCCAAAAAGGTTTGCCATTCTGGATACGGATCGACACCATGGTAACGGGACTAGGGACATATTCCTGCAAGACGATGAGGTGCTCCACGTCTGCTTCTGTCATTGGGATAAAATAGAGGGTGACGGTAGCAAGATCTGTGTCAACGCGGCTTATCCAACCACAGATAACAAATATATGGCGATGGTAAGGGAAGAATTTATTCGCAGGGCCAGAGCCTTCCAGCCCCACATGATACTCCATAACCTGGGTCATGATACCTGTGAGCAGGATTACGGCGACATTGGCTTGACCCAGGAGTTCTTTCCTTGGGTTGCCAAGGAGATAAAAGCATGTGCTGGGGAGATATGCGAAGGAAGATACCTGGTATTGACCCACGGGGGACAGCGGACGGATGTTGCCGAATACATCTTTCCCAAGATTGCGGAGATACTTGCAGAAGAATGAGCTGAGGCAGGGATATTTGTGCGGAGAAAAAACTTGAATTGAGGAGTCCACAAGATGCATCCTTTTCTGGCGCACCTGGTTGGTGACTTCATATTGCAAAACGAGTGGATGGCCACCAACAAGAAGCGAAGCTCAGTCGCATGTGTGGTTCATACCCTCGTATATCTGATCCCATTTCTCATATGTGATCTGCAGTGGTGGCAGGTTGCAGTCATTGGCATGCAGCATTTCGTTCAAGACCGTAGCGAATTTATATTGTGGTGGATGCACGTTTGGAAACGTGCACATCCGGAGAACTGGAAAGACTTGCCTTTGTATGTGGATCAGGCGTTTCACCTGGTGTGGATTCAATTTGTAATCTGGCTTGGGACCCTGTGATTCACGCTTATTGACTCCTTGACACATGGGCCTCTTTTTACTATACTCCCCAAACTCAATAGCAAGTGGGTTCGAATTTTAGCGAGTGAATTAGATTTATCAGAAGGAGGAAGGAAGGATGGCCAAGAATTACGTTTACAAGTCCAAACTGTATGAGGTGTTGAAGACCCAGGGGATGCGACTGAGCGGTGATGCAATCGACGCTGTGGACGAAATGGTCGAAGAGGCGATCAAGAAGGCCGCTGAGCGCGCAAAGGCGAACGGGCGCAAGACGGTTAAAGGCTGCGATTTCTAAGACTTAGGATAAGTTCCGGTCTAAACAGAATACCCCTTGAAACCTGTTCCTGCCCCAGACCTGGTCAGGGGTTGCTCCTGACGCATTGAGGAGTTCAGGAAGTTCTTGCCTCAGCGCGAGCTCTGGTCTAGCGGGAACACATGTGCTTGATGCCAGGCGCAAAGGGGATGCTGTTTCTACTGACTCACATTCAATGAGTGATAGCAATACACTATCCATAACCGTTCTTTCGCTGTTCAGCTAATCGCAAATTAGAGGTTGGCGAGGGAAGTAAGCAAGATGTCCTATAATTGGCTCCCGGCAGGACCAAATGAGTCCTGCCGGGAGTTTTGTTTTTGTAGTTCCGCCGCTAGTCTCTTCCCTCCTGGAAAACCCCCTTTACAGATAAAAGGACCTTTAATATTATTCTGATCAGCGAATGATAGGCGCTTCAGTGTACTCACCCCCAAGCAAGGATGCCTGAAATGAACATCCCTCCTCCTAGGCTCAACAGGCCGTGGCTTTTTGAAGCTTTCCCCGGACTTTCAGAACAGCTTCACTGGACCCCGCTGGTGGAGGCACCCACGCCGGTGCACCCGTTAGAAAGCATTAGTTCTCAGCTGGGCAAAGAGGTTTGGATCAAGCGCGATGACAAGACCTCATCAGCGTATGGTGGGAATAAAGCCCGAAAACTGGAGTTCCTCCTGGGAGAGGCCCTTGCTCAGAATCGAAAAAGGGTGTTCACTGGGGGCGGGGTGGGCACCAATCATGGTCTGGCCACAGCGATTTTCGGCAAAAAACTGGGATTTCGTGTTACCCTTGGACTGTTTGATCAACCCGTGACTGCCCATGTTCGTGACAACCTCCTCCTCTATCAGGCATTCGGGGCCGAGATGAAGTATGGGGGCTCTCTGCTGAAGGCTGCATTGCGATACTATTTGATCGAGAAGATCCGGCAGCGCAGCGCGTACATGGTTCCGCCGGGCGGTTCAAGTCCGCTGGGTGCGCTCGGGTATGTGGATGCGGGTCTGGAGTTTGCCACGCAGGTAGAGCGCAAAGAATTGACCCCCCCCCGAATGATCCTTGTGGCCTTGGGCACGTGCGGCACCATGGCCGGGCTCGTATTGGGGCTACGACTGACTGGACTCACCATCCCCGTTGTGGGGGTACAGGTTGCTCCCAGTGCGTTTGCCAATCCAAAAGCGGTGCTCCGTCTGGCGCGTAAGGCTCTAAAATTGATGCAACGTGTTGACAGGTCTGTTCCTAAAGTGGAACTCACCCTTGCCGACTTTCCCGTGGAACGGGGACATTATGGTCCTGGTTATGGGCATCCCACGCCTGCGTGTCGGCAAGCGATTCAGCTTATGGCCGAGAGTGAGGAGATCTTCCTGGATCCCACCTACACGGGCAAGACCTTTGGGGCGCTACTGACACGAGTAAGATCTGGACAGGAACAGGGGCCGGTGCTTTTCTGGAATACGCTCAGTTCTGCGGACCTTGACACCGTGGCACAAAGCGTGGATTTTCGCTCTTTGCCCCTGGCATTTCACCGCTTTTTTGAATGTGAGTTGGTTGAATAGAAATGGGAACACAGATTCAAGGGATGCTATTGAGGCGGCTTCTTGAGTTTTTTCAGACGTTCCATGGCAAAGTCATATTCTATCCAGCTATCCAGATATGACTCCAGTGCCAGTTTATAATGTTTGATCGCCCTCTTCTTGTCTCCAGAACCCTCTGCCCAGAAACCCAGGGGTGTATATGCGGAGATAAGGTTTTCGGGGCTTTTGCCTGCCCCCTTTATCAAGGCCTCTAGGGTTTGTTTACCCAGGAGATATTCGCTGATGCTCAGATACCAGGGATCCCTTGTCTGGCGTACAAACGCCTCGAGACTTGCCCGGGCCTCATCCTCATGTCCCTGGTAGTGCAAGATGCCAGCCTTCAGGAGCCCTAAGCTCATGCGATCCGAGTTCTGCCTGCCCTTTTCCTCAAGCACGGCACGGATGTGTTCCAGGGCTTGAGGCCACGCCTCGTCCGCTGCGCTGTAAAAAGCCAATGCCAACGCAATGTTTCGGTTTTTCGGATAAAGTTCCTGGATTTTCTCAAGCACCTGCAGCTTTTCCCTCATGGTGGCCGTCTCCCCTACAAGCTTAGCCCTGAGGGGACCCAATTCGTCCTCGCGGCTTTTTTTCTCTTCCTGGGCCTTTTGGACGGCCTGATTAAAGAGTTCCAGGTTCGCATTATAGTCGGACCACTCCTCCTCAGTCTTGAGGGATTGCCGCCGCTGTTTCTGGACCTGCTCCAATTTGGAACGCGCCAGCACGAATTCCCAGGCATCCACATCAGCGGCGAGGACGGCCTCTTGAAGAAGCCTTTCCGAACCCCGCCAGTCTTGGTTCTTGAACCGAACGAGGCCAGCCACATAATAGAGCCAACTCTTTTCAGCTTCGGTGTACCAGGCCTTGAGGGCCGAGTCCTCGCTAATGACGCCGTCCAGAACCCGAACCAGGTAACCGTGGAATTCGGCGGGTGAGCGCCAGTCGGAGGTGAGTAAATCCTGGCGATGGGTGCTTGCTGCTTTTCCATTCACAACCCAGTCGATGATGGAGAGCATCAGCTTGGCATCATAGTTTTCTGCATCCATGGACAAAGACTGGGAAAAAAGGCGTCTAGAGCCCTGAAGGTCTCCCGTGCAGAAATGCATCACGCCAGCGGCCATGACCAAGGAAGGTTGCATATTGCCCTCCAGTTCCTTGTCTGCAATGACCTGTGCCTCGGCCCATCGCCCCTGCATGGCGGCCTCACTGATCTTTTTGACCGTCTCTTCTACAGAGAAATCCAGCACACCGTTCCACTTGACCTGGCCTGCCCTTATTTCCTTAAGAAAGTCCACCACCTTGGTAATGGGTAAGACCATTCCCATGTCCCATCTGGGGGTGACCATAGGCACCAGTCCCTGGGCCCAGTCTAGCGCCACACCCGAGACAATGCCGATGACCTTGCCCCGTGTATCAATGATAGGTCCGCCGCTATTCCCTTTATGAATGGAGCCATCCACCTGGAGCATGTTTTCAAATGCACGCCGCACGTGCCCAGTGGTCACACTCACATTGACCGTGGCC
>JASFIT010000032.1:0-19571 GCA_050122535.1 Desulfobacteraceae bacterium
TCACCAAGGACCCTTTCCGCGCCTATCTTTTGGGCCACATTACTGACCAGCTTCATGGTCTTGTAGAATTCGGATTTGGGCACTGTGAAGGTCAAGTCTGTTATGCCGTCTTCGCTGGTATTTTGAATAATCATGTCTACGACAATACCGGATTTAGAGATGGGTCCAAATATTTGTGCGGCAATTCCCGGCCTGTCAGGAACCCTTCTTATGGTGATTCTGGCTTCGTTCTTATTATATGCGACACCGGACACCAAGACCTTTTCCATATCCTTTGTCTCACCGACTACCATGGTCCCCTTCTCCTTTGTAAAGGTTGATCTTACGTGGATTGGTACATTGAACTTCTTGGCAAATTCAACGGATCTGATCTCTAACACCTTTGCACCCATACTGGCCATCTCTAACATCTCCTCGTAGGCGATGACGTCCATTTTTTTGGCTTTGGGGCAAATGTTAGGGTCGGTTGTATAAACGCCGTCCACATCAGTAAAGATTTCGCATACATCCGCCTTTAAGGCAGCAGCCAAGGCAACGGCTGTGGTATCGGAGCCGCCTCGACCTAAGGTGGTTATGTTCCCTTTGGCATCCAGCCCTTGAAACCCGGCTACGGCCAGGATTCTGTTTTGTTCTAACTCTTTCATAATACGGCTGGTGTCTATTTCATGGATCCTGGCCTTTCCGTAGAGTTGGTCTGTGTGGATCCCCACCTGAAAACCGAGGAGCGATCGGGCGTCGAAACCCATAGATTTTAGGGTGATGGCAAAGAGTGCCACGCTCACCTGTTCTCCAGTGGACATGAGCACATCCAGCTCTCTGGAGTCAGGATCCTTTGCCACTTGTTGGGCCAATTGAATCAATCCGTCCGTTTGCCCGGCCATGGCTGACAAAACCACCACCATCTGGTTACCCTCTTTGTAATACTCAAGGACCCTTTCTGCCACACCTCTTATCTTTTCGATACTGCCAACAGACGTGCCCCCATATTTTTGGACGATGAGTGACATACCTAATCCTTTCCCTTCTCCTCTTCGAACCCCCTCAATATCTCGACAGCCCTTCGATGGTGAGCAGAGAACGTTATTTCTCGCCGGCGATCGTCAATGATCAAGAATTTGACCATGACCCTCTTCTCCGGCAGGATTTCTGGCCACCGATCTGCCCACTCAAGGACCACAACGCCACTGTTGTGGAGATATTCTTCCAGGCCTGCAGACAATACTTCTGGCAGATTCTCCAATCGGTAAAAGTCCATGTGGTAAAAGGTATATCTGCCCTTGTACTCATTAACAAGGGTAAAAGAAGGACTGGTTATAATATTATCTGGACTTACTCCAAGACCAAGTGCAAGCCCCTTGGTAAACCATGTCTTGCCACTCCCCAACTCCCCCACCAGTGCGACCACATCCCCCTCTGACAAAAGATCACCAAGTCTTTGACCAAGCCTGATCGTCTCCTCATCAGATGTGGTTACATATGTAATCTGTTTTTCCGGAATTACGGTATCTCCCACTAAGAAAGGATTTCTGCGAATATGTGCCAGAATCCTGCGATGTTTAAGTCCGGGATGAATGCCAGCCTTTGTCATTCCCGCCCCCGCCTTCGCGGGGATAGACTCCGGCGAGAATCCAGGTAAATTCTAAGAATCTTGAAACCCTGGATGCCCGCTGGAGTTTATCCCGCACTCGATGCGGGACGGGCATGACGGTTGAGGGTTTTTTAATTCCCATCTGAGTTTCTGATTCTATCCACTCGTTCGCGAATAAGCAGAAAGCAGAGGCTCCGATTTTTAGTCGGAGAACGTCATTGCTAGTCGCCTTCCTGAAAGACACAGTGCCTGCAAGGAGGCCTGTTCAATACTTAAAGGGAATAGAAGTCTGCATAGGGGGGTGGACTCTCCAAGGGCCATTCTCCTTGAGAGAGTGAAAACATGAGCTCGGGTAAAACTTCCAGCAGTTCACCGGCCAACACGCCCACCTGCCCCATATCCTCAGCCAAGTAATCTGCTGCCATTCCGTGCAGATAGACAGCTGCAATGGCCGCCTCCGTCATGGGCCAACCCCTGGCCATCAAACCTCCAATCAAGCCAGTTAGGACGTCCCCCGCCCCGCCGCTGGAGAGGGCAGGGTTACCCGTGGGATTCACGCAGATCTTACCGTCGGGCTGCGCAATCAGTGTGCGGGCCCCTTTCAACACCAAATAGCATCCGTATTTCTTCACAAACTGGATCGAAGTGCCGATCCGATCATGCTGTATGGCTGAGGTCTTTATCCCTATCAACCGGGCCATTTCGCCAGGATGAGGGGTAAGTATTGCCCTTTCCCTGCAACTGGATATTGAGGCTGGATCCTGTGATAGTGCATTGAGTCCGTCCGCATCGATGACCATCGGTAAACGACTCCCTGCCACGATGCGTCTAACCAGGCTTGTGGTCTCAGGGTTGGTGGACAGTCCTGGCCCCAGCGCCAAGGCCGTTTTCCCATTCATTAGTGCCCTGATTTGCTTTTCGGCCTTGAGGGATAGACTCCCATCCGGTGTCTCTGGCAAGGGTTCTGTCATGGCCTCTGTCAGTTTGGTTTCAAGGATGGGATTTAAGCTTTCGGGCACACCTAGAGTGACTAATCCCGCACCGGCGCGCAGCGCCCCCAGTGCTGTAAGTGTTGCGGCCCCAGTCTTGCCCGTTGATCCGGAAAGGATCAGGAGATGACCCCTGTTTCCTTTGTGTATGTCCTGTTTTTCTAGGGCAAATAGATGACTGAGATCACCCGGATCAATCATCAGCGCGGTCATGGGTACCTGGCTGGCAACCGAGTCGGGTATGCCGATATCAATCCTCGCCAGCCTACCCACCAGGTCCGCACCAGGGAAAATCAGGTGCCCCACCTTTGGGAAACCGAATGTTGCCGTGACCTCTGCCCTGATGGCGACCCCCATGATCTGACCTGTGTCCGCGTTGAGACCAGAGGGGATATCAATGGCCATAACTGGCTTGCCCAATGCATTGACATATTTTATGACCTGGCCATAGAAGCCCTTTACAGGGGAATTTAGTCCAGTCCCCAGAATCCCGTCTATGATAAAGTCACAGTTCCTTATCACACGACGCTTCGTGCCCCAACCCTTTGCGTCAGGGACCTCCAGAATCTCCAACCCCATCTGCTTGATGATTTTCAGGTTTATCAAGGCGTCCCCGGAAATTTTGTTCGATTTTGACAAGAGAATAACCGTGACCTTGACTCCCGCCTGCTGGAGATATCTTGCCATCACGTATCCATCTCCCCCGTTATTGCCCCTACCGCACAGCACAACCACGTGAGAATTGGCTGGGGGAGAAAAATGCTCCAGGAACACCCTGGTGGCACCACGGGCGGCATTTTCCATGAGCACGGCACCCGGTATGCCCAATTCCTGAATGGTGATTCGATCCATCTCCTGTATTTCAGAGGCCTTAACCAATCTCATCGCTCTTCTCCAGAACCACCATAGCGACTCCGTATTCGCCCTCATCTGAAAGACTTAGATGGAAGCCGGTTATTTTTTTCTCCCGGCATATGTCAGAAGATCTCCCGCGGACTTTCAAATAGGGCTGACCGCCAGGGTGATGGAAGATCTCGATGTCCCTCCATCTGATTCCTCTCCGCATTCCAAAGCCAAGGGCCTTGGAAAAGGCCTCTTTGCCTGCAAAACGGAGGGCAAAGGCTGATGCAGGATAGGCTCGCTTGTAACAGAATGCCTTCTCCTCAGGGGTGAACACTCGGCCTATAAATCTGTCACCCCACCTCTCCATAACCCTTTCTATACGCTTTATGTTAACCAGGTCGACGCCAATTCCGTAAATCATAAGTCGAAGAAATAAAGTGAGCTAAAGTGAACTAAAGTGACTAAAGTCATCTGGAGTGCCTAAAGTGAACTAAAGTGTCTAAAGTGCCTAAAGTTGAGGAAATTAGCATTGCCGGGTGTGGAATGGCTTAGTCCTTCGTCTCCGATCAGAAGTCTTTTACCAGGGCGACCATCTCCCTGACGGCCTGATCAAATCCCACAAAGATTGCTCGCGTGACGATGCTGTGGCCTATACTGTATTCCTCAATCTGAGGAAGGGACTCAAACCTCTTTATGTTGACGTAGTTGAGGCCATGCCCTGCACTGATTCCAAGCTTTAGCTTCTCAGCAGCTTCCGTGGCTTTGGCGATGCGCATGAAACGCTCCTGGGCCTCAGACTCAGATCGGGCCTCGGAATAATGCCCAGTGTGAATCTCAACGATATCACCCCCAACCTGATGCGCGGTCTCTATCTGATGCGTATCCGGATCAATAAAAAAGCTGACCTCTATACCCTGCTCCTTCAATTGTCCAACCACTTTCTTGTAGAGGTCAGGATTCGATTTCACATCAAGGCCTCCCTCTGTTGTAAGTTCCTCCCTTCTTTCAGGAACCAGTGTCACCAAGTCGGGTTTGATATTGCGGGCAATATCTACCATCTCCTCCACGGCGGCCATCTCCAGATTGAGCTTGGTCCTCACGGTCTGGCGTAGCAGAGTAAGATCCCTATCATTAATGTGGCGCCTGTCTTCCCGGAGGTGACATATGATACCATCTGCACCGGCCAGTTCAGCTATGCCTGCAGCCAGCACAGGATCAGGCTCCTCGATACCCCTTGCCTGCCGAACGGTTGCCACATGATCAACATTGACTGCTAGGCGTGCCAAATTTCATCCCTCCTTCATCAAGCTCAAAAGCCTTCCTTGCTCCCTTTCCATGCGCTTAGCTTCTTTAAGCGACTTCTCATGGTCATAGCCTAATAAATGCAATAGGCCGTGAAGCAACAAGCGATAGATGGTCTCTTCCAAGGGTTCATCTAATTCCTTTGACTCATGGACGGCCCTATCTACTGATAGAACAATGTCCCCGAGCATGCCGTAATCCTCATCTATCGCATGCCCGTCGGCCATGGGGAATGCCAATACGTTTGTAGGGCCTTCCCTGCGCAGAAAACGGCTGTTCAATTGGGCCATATGCTGGTCATCGGTAAAGAGGACGCTCAATTCGCCATCATGAAAGCCCAAGTCTTTTAAGACCTTTTTCAGTTTCCGCTTTATCGTCAGGCTTTTTAGACCCGGAATCTTCTGGTGAGATTTGATCTGTACTTCCATCGATACCTTTTTTTGAAGTGCCGACAGGCACCTCCGGGTATTCAATGCGCTGATGAAAGATCCCACTCAAAGTCTTATTGAAACTCTTAGCGATCTCATTCAGGTCCTTTAAAGTGAGTTCACATTCATCAAGCTGCCCATCGGAGAAAGCCTTGTTCATGATTTTTTGCACCATACCCTTGATGCGAGAGGGTGTGGGATCTACTAAGGATCTGGAAGCAGCCTCCACCATGTCCGCTAACATGACGAGCCCAGCCTCTTTGGTCTGAGGTTTGGGGCCCGGGTACCGGAAGTTTTCCTCATCCACCTCCGCGGATTTTTTCCCTTTCGCGACCATGCGCTCTTTTGCCTTCTGATAAAAGTAGGTGATTAGACTGGTGCCGTGGTGCTGGTGAATGATATCCGTGATCTCCCTTCCGAGTTTATTCTTCTTGGCCAGATCCACCCCGTCCTTGGTGTGGGAAATGAGAATCAGACTGCTCATGGAAGGGGCGAGTTTTTCATGCCTGTTTTCGCCCCAAATCTGGTTTTCGATGAAGTAGAGGGGCTTCTTCATCTTCCCAATATCGTGATAGTACGCACTTACTTTGGCCAAAAGCGGGTTGGCATCAACAGCCTTGGCAGTGGCTTCAACCATATTGCTGATAATCACACTATGGTGATAGGTCCCCGGGGCTTGAACCATGAGCTCCCTCAAGAGGGGTTGGTCGAGATTGCCCAGTTCTAACAATTTGATGTCGGTGGTGAAGCCGAAGGACATCTCCACAAGGGGTAAGATGCCGGTGGCAATAATCCCCATGAGAATGCCGCCAAGGAGCCCGAATGCAGCGGCCATAAGTGCTTCCGTGGTATAAAGGGATCCATAGATCATCTCTATGGAAAGGCTTAGGATAATATGGATCAACCCCACTTTCAGGCCGGTTTTGATCAAGATCCCCCGTTCTGAGCAGCTTCTCACGCCAAAAGCAGCGACGAGGCTGCTGATAAAGAAATATACGAAGAACTCTACTCTCCCGCCTGTGATGAGAGAGGCAAGTACCGAGATGACCAATGAGAAGGCGATAGCCACGGGAAGGCCCTGAAAGATGGATATGAGCATGGCACCACAGGCAACGGGCATGGCATACAGGAGGGCCCTGGAGGTAAAAGCATGGAAGCCTCGTGCCACTTCTTCGGCTGTAAAATTGTAGGCCCAAATGAACAAAAACATGGCCAAGAGGGAGATAGCATTAAAGAGAAGATCCCTGTTGTCTTCCTTGATAGATTTGACAGTCCTCAATCCCACCAGATAAAGGACAGAGAAAAGGAGCCCGATGAGGATGGCCATGGCCGGAATCCGACCAATCATATCCACCCTTTTTTCTGAACGTGCGTCTGCCGAGAGCTTGAGAAGATGATCAGGACCAATCCTTTCTCCTTCCCTTACAAGCATTTCTCCCTTCTTTATCTGAAAATAGGTGGGTTTTATCGATTTTCGGGCCAAGTCTTTTCTCTGTTCCGTCTCTCTCTGGTTAAATGTGAGGTTCGGCTTAATGAGGTGTTGGGTGAGCCTTATGGAAATATTGGCCAGTTCTGGGGGGTTCATGGTCTCCATTAAGGCCTTTTTCTGACTTTTGATGAAGCTTACAGCTCCCCCCAAATCATAGAAACGATCAAAATCGGTTACTCTGATCTCCCTTTGCGCATATATTTCATGGAGAACAATCCCCCCTTTTTCAACCTGCTTCATCAGCATTCTTCTGCTGCTGACGACCCCTTTTTGGAAGACTGTATTGGTAAGCTGGATGACGGCCGCCTCCACTTGTGCGGGGAATCCGTATTTCACAAGTCTTTCATAGACCTTTTCATCAGGGGGTATGTCGAGGACTGCAAAAAATCGTTCTTCAATGCTGTTGTCTCCTTCAGGCGTATCCGCAGCGTTTTCACCACTCGAGGGAACCGTTTGTTCCGGCTGACCCAACTGAAATGCAGGATCCAAAGATTCCCGACCGAGAGTGAAGGCCTCTTCAATACGGGGCGGAAGGTTTGACGCAGAGCTGTCAAAGTCGTAGACGGAGAGCACCTCTTTGGCCAACCTTTCTCTGTTTTTTTCGGTCAACTCCTTGTTTTCAATGAGAAAATCATGGGAGGCCTTGATGTCTTTCTCTGCCACATCCCCAACTCTGTATGTTTTCGGCTTGGTCAAAATATTGGGGAACAGGGAGACGGCGATGATGAGACTGAGGGCCACAAGGATCAACCATTTTAATCTGTGGGGCCTAATGACATTGCCCAGTGCAGTTGGGCGTTTTCCCTTGGCAGCGGTTTCCCTTTCGGCCCTTGCCGATGATCTTCCCTTTGCCGTGGACTTTGTTTTTGGTTTTTCTGGCATAGAATCAAAGTGACTAAAGTTGAAAAATCAAGAAATCACGAAAGCACCCGCCTTCGCCTGTTCGCCTAGAATACTAGAGCGTAGCCGAACAGTGCGAGATGAACGGCCAGAAAAAGTTGCTCAGAAGTGGCTACGGCGGGCAGGCTAAAGTGAGCTTAAGCAGCCCTCAGGTTTTTTTCTCCTCCTCCATTTTTTCATAGGCATCGATGATTTCTTGAACCAACGGATGCCTAATCACGTCGTCCCTGGAAAAATATATGAACTTGATTCCTTTGATGCCTTTTAGCAGAGTTCTCGCCTCTATTAGACCGGAGGTTTTTCCCTCTGGCAGATCAGTTTGCGTCACATCGCCAGTAATGACAGCTTTCGAGCTAAAACCAAGCCTGGTCAAAAACATCTTCATCTGGTCTGATGTGGCATTTTGCGCCTCATCTAAAATCACAAAGGCATCATTTAGCGTTCTGCCCCTCATAAAGGCCAATGGAGCCACTTCAATGACGCCTCTCTGAATCAGACGAGAGGCGCTTTCGAAATCCATCATGTCGTGGAGGGCATCGTATAAGGGTCTGAGATAGGGATTGACCTTCTCGTATAAGTCTCCGGGTAAAAAGCCCAGATGTTCGCCCGCCTCCACGGCCGGCCTGGCCAGGACAACTCTGTTTACCTCCTTTTTTACCAGGGAAGAGATGGCCATTGCCATGGCCAGATAGGTCTTTCCAGTCCCTGCTGGACCGATACCAAAAACAATATCGAATCTCCTAATACCATCGATATATTCCTTCTGGTTTAAGCTCTTCGGCGTTATGGTTTTTTTGTGGGAAGAGATGTAAACCTTATCCAAGAAGATCTTCTTAAGGTCCGCTGATATGTCACTACTCAGGATTCTTAAGGCATAATCCACATCATTTACATATATGGGGTATTCATTCTTAATGAGTTCATACAGCTGGAGGAGGACTTTTTCGGCCAGTTCGATCTCCCAGTCGCCCCCCTGGAGGTTTATGGTGTTGCCTCTCACGTTGACAGAGAGGCCAATCTTCTTTTCCAGGAGTTGTAGATGGGTGTTGTGCTCCCCGCACAGCATCCCCACCAATTGAGTGTCCGGAAAAGTTAACTTCTTATGAATCTGTGAGGCTTCTGGCGCTGAACTATTTGCCAATAGCTACTCTCCTAACGTTTGCATAATGATCTGGCGTTTCCTGGGTCTATTATCAAAGTCCAAGAGAACAATTTGCTGCCAAGTCCCCAGTATGAGTTTACCATCTATTACAGGGATGTGCAATGAAGGGCCTAGCAGAGCAGAGCGAACATGGGAATACCCGTTCCCGTCTCCCCATCTTTCATTGTGTTCATAGTAAAGATCTTCTGGGGCCATTCTCTCGATCGCCTTTTTTAGATCATTTATCACGCCGCTTTCATATTCGATAGTGGTGAGAGCCGCCGTGGATCCGGGTATGAAAAGCGTCACATGGCCATTGCGGACTGACGATCTTTCAACCTCCTTTTGCACCTGGGGCGTGAGATCAATGATGTCCGTTTTGGCGGTGGTTTTTACGGAAATGTTATGTACTTCGATGGGCATAGATCAATACCTGGGAGATAAGAAGCCGAAAAGTCCCGAGCCTTTCTCTATCACAGGGATATCTTTCATTCAAGAAAAAGAAAAGTGCCTGAAAGAGGGGGGTGGGTTGGGCGTTGAGGTGGCATATAAAATGCCACCCTACGGTGTAGGGTCGGGTTTCATACCCGACCGTCCGTGGGCGGGAATAAACGGACAATCAAGTCTCATAATCTAGGTCAGGGTCCCTAATCTTCTAAATTCTCCTTAATTACTTTGATCAACTCGTTGGGATCAACGGGTTTATCCACATAGGCATTTGGCTCTGTGAACTGGGTTTCGCCCGTGGTCTCTACGACTTTCTCCCTTCTTTTTCGAGGTTGTCTGATCATAAAGTTTCTGAGATCGACGCCCAGGGCATCTGAAGCGCCCGATACAACGATCACTGGGATTTTGCCCAGTTCGGGATCCTTTTTCAGTTCCTGAAACATGAGCATGCCACTCTTTCCGGGCATGATCAGGTCGAGAAGGATCATATCTGGTTTTTCTTTTTTGGCCAGTTCAAGCCCTTGCTCGCCGTCTTCAGCGCTCAGATACTCATAACCGTTATCCTCAAGAACAGAACTTATATAGCTAATGGCATCAGGCTCATCATCCACGATTAGGATTCTCTTGGGCATTTTCCCCTCCTCATGATAGGTATCTTGTCATAGATAACCGAAGTTTTTTAAAAATATATGTTGTACCAAGATTTTAAAGTTGAACTTTAGTAATCATAAACCATTAAAATCCACATTACATCCCTCATGATGCACAGCATGTATTACCTGAGGAAATGTAAGATTGTCTTCGCATTACAACCCCAAGAGCTTCTGAATATCCGGATGCTTTGACATGACCCTCAGGAATTGTTCTGTCCGTCGTTCCAAACGGTTCTTGATGATTTTGGCTGCAAATTCCATAACCCTGGATCCCATGATATCATCGTCATGGAGAAGACCCAGGAACTTTTGTCCGGGTATGGCAAACACCTCACAAGGCTCCGCACACACAGCATAACTGGTATAGGAGGGACCGGAAAGCAGTGCGGACCAGCCGAAAGAGTACCCGGATTTGATGGAACCCAAAGAAATGATGATCAATTCCGAAATCTCCACCTCCAGCAGAATCTTACCTCTCTTTAGAATAAAGAAATTCTCCGCCTTCTCCCCCTCTTCAAATACAACTTCCCTTTCCTTAAACTGTAGGGGCTCAATGAGGGGTCGTATTTTTTCAAGCATCTCATCTGTCAGGTTCTCCAGTATATAGATGCCTCTCAACGCTTCTATGGAAACCATGCCTGTCACCTCTCCATCAAGAGATCTTTATCTTAATTAGACGTCTCAGAAATTCCATAACTTTCAGAAATCATCCGTAATTTTGAGGCCCGACGTTTTGCCCCGCACATGGAATGATGGAATGTTGGAATGTTGATTTCGACCCGCCATAGTGCTTTGGCGGGTTAAAAGGAAGTTCCTTATCTATTAAATTATCAATTTCCATGTCAAGACTAATTTGGCCAATAAACCACTGCCCCATTTTCCCAGAACCCATTGTTCCACCATTCCAGTACTCCAACATTCCAATTGCGAACTGCTCGCCATCGCGAGCCGCTCAGGCCCGCCCTCCAGCCGAGCAGGCGAGGCGGACGGGCGAGGCTGGCGGGGCAAAGCGAACGAAGCTCAGTCTATGTCACATCAAAAGGAAAACGATTATGAGAAAAGCGGTTGCCACGGCCGCACTTATTCCCACAGGGGAGGTGCCTGTTTGCAATGCCGCACGAACAAGGCTCTTCTTCTGATTTAGTTTTTCCCCTGTTGAACCACCCATCAACCAGGCAGGCACCAACGCCAAGAGCGCAACCCTCGTGGGAGCGTCCCTGGAGATACGACCGAGATACCCGGCCAAACCACGGACAAAAACGCGATCTGATAGACGGTTTAGACCGTTCAATCCCTTGTCCATGATAAAGTAAAAAACCCGTCCTCCCTTTCGGTAGAACCAGTCCGTATCCAGAGAAATGGTCTCTGTTCGCTTGAGCAGCGGGAGGAACAGAAAAAAGACAAGGGCCGAGAGCATGAGCAGCTGTAACTGGGCAACCACATGATTGAATGTATAGGCATTGTAGTGGACTTCATAAGGCAGAATAGCATAAAGGGGCTTGGGGTAGACGCCCAGGAAGATGCACATAAAAGACATGAAGGCCATGGCAATAAGCATGGACTTGTTTGTTTCCCCTGGCCTCAGGCCCTTATCCTTAGCGAAGAAGACGAAGTAAGGAAACTTGATCCCTGCATGGAGAAAGACGCCGGCAGAAGCCACCTCCAGAACCATCCACACCCACAGCAGATGTTCATGGATCGCCCCGTCTATGATCAGGGACTTACTTGTAAATCCACTGGTCGCCGGGAAGGAGGATATGGAAAGGGCCCCGATAGCACCGAAGATCAAGGTCCAAGGCATGGTTTTATAAAGCCCTCCCAGGTCTGTACACCTGCTTTTTCCCGTCATGTAGAGAACCGAACCCGCAGACATCCAGAGCAGCGCCTTGTAGATAATGTGGCAAAAGGCATGGGCCACTGTCCCATTTAATGACATCATGGTCCCTATGCCCACACCACATACCATGAAGCCCACTTGGTTGATAATGCTGTAGGCGAGGATTCTTCTCATATCGTTTTCTAAGAGGGCGTAGATAATCCCATAAATGGTCATGATACATCCCACCACGATGAGTATCTCCCAACCAGGAAATCCCCGAACCAGGGTATAGACGGCCGTCTTTGTGGTATAGGCGCTGAGGATCACGCCTCCGGTCACAGTGGCCTCCGGGTATGCGTCCGGGAGCCAGGCGTGTATGGGGGGTGCGGCAGCATTGACCAGAATGCCAGCGAGGATAAGGTAATTGGCCAAGGTCCGCTCAGCCATGGGGTCAAAAGCGACCGAGCCTGTCTGCGTGATGTACATGATTATCCCGGCCAGGAGGCAGAGACCACCAAAGATATGCACCAAAATGTAGCGCATAGCGGCTGCCTCTGCCTTTTTGCTCTTGCGGGCAAGGATGAGGAAGGTGGAGGCGATGGCCATGATCTCCCAGAAAAAATAGAGGGAAACCAAGTCTCCGGCAAAGACCACACCAAGGGAGCTTCCTATATAGAAGAGGGCGGCCATGTGCTGGGTATTATCTTTTAAGTAGAAGGCATAAACAAAAGCGGCCACAGCGTTCATCGTAAAGATATACCCGAAAACCTTGCTCAGCTTATCGACCCTCAGAAAAGTAAGATCAAAGCCAAAGAAATGAATCTGCCAAGAGGATCCCGTTTCTAGCTGGGTGATCAAATAGAAGGCGGCAGCGGGCAGCAGGATGACATACCAGTTCTTCGCCTTTCCCCTGAAAAAGGGAACCAGTAGGGCACCAAGGATCAGAATCAGTGCAGGGGGGAAATTATTTGTCATAGTAGTTCTCTTTGACCTTTAACACGAGGCCCACCAATTTAGAAAAGAGTATGAGGGCCGCGCATGAAACAAAACCGAGCAGGGCGTAAAACCCGAAGAAGCTATCAAACCCGAAATAGGCATGCCTATGGGTAATTAGGTCTGGAATGATCAGGAGCCCACAGATCGCATAGAGCATGATCCAGAGCCTTTTTATGTTTTCAGGCTTGTCAAAGAAGTCGAATTCTTTCTTCTGCTGCATTCTCTTTCTCCCATTACTTGCTAACGGCAAGGGCTGCCAAATTCAGAAACGGCGTGGGGTAGAAGAATAGGACAATTGAGCAAACCGCTGTGACCACCAGAGGGACAACACACCATGGAGGGCCCTCTACCATTCTATTATCAAACATGGACTCTTCCTCTGTGCAAAAAAAGGCCTTGTACACAATCGGCAGAAAATAAGCGGCATTTAACAAAGAGCTCACAAGAAGCACGATCAACATGGGCCATTGGCCCGCTTGAAGCGTGCCCAAGACCATATACCATTTACTGAAAAATCCTCCAGTGGGCGGAAGTCCGATCACACTTAAAGAGCCGATAAAAAAGGCCGTCATGGTGATTGGCATCCTTTTACCTATGCCGACCATCTGGCTAATATACTTCTTGCCGGTGGCCACAGCGATAGCACCGGCACAAAAGAAGAGGGTTATCTTTCCAAAGGCGTGCATGGCGATATGGGTCATACCACCTATCATCCCCATGGGGGAAAGCAGTGCAACGCCAAGCACTACGTAAGAAAGCTGACCTATTGTTGAAAAAGCGAGACGTCGCTTCAGTTCATCTTGGGAAAGGGCAATGAGTGAGGCCACTATGATGGTGAAGGCAGCAATGTAACAGATGACGGTGCCTAGATTGAGGGAAGTTAAGAGGTCAGCGCCAAAGACACCCGTAATGACACGCAGGACGCTGAAGGCGCCAACCTTCACAACGGCCACCGCGTGCAGCAAAGCACTGACTGGTGTGGGCGCCACCATGGCCGCAGGAAGCCATGAATGAAAAGGCATAATGGCTACCTTCGCAAATCCAAAAACGAGCAGGACCATAAGGAATGCCATGAGTGTCTTTGATCCGGTTCCAGCCAATAAGCCCTGTTTCGCAAATTCCAGGTTGCCCGTAAGGTCGTAACAGATCAACATGGCGGGAAGAACAAATCCGATAGAGGTTCCCACGATGTAGAGGAGATACTTGCGTCCAGAGCTGCGCGCCTCTTTATCCTGATGATGAGTGACCAGTGGATAGGTGGCAAAAGAGAGCATTTCATAAAATAGGTAAAGGGTCAGTAGATTGGCCGAAAACGCAACCCCGATGGTGGCAGAAAGGGCGAAGGCGAAATAGCAGAAATACCGGGTCTGACTGTGTTCATTGAGCCCTCGCATATAGCCTATTGAATAGGCTGAAGTGACAATCCACAAGGAAGATGCCACAAGGGCAAAGAGCATGCCCATGGCATCGACCCTAAACTTGATCGCAACCCCTGGGATCACCTCAGCTACTGTGTATATGATCTCGGCCCCCCTTAATACGGTGGGCAGCATGGAAAGGACGATCAAGAACTTTGCAGCAGCGGCCACAAAGGTCCATGTCTCACGCACGTTGGGTGATCTACTGGTCACCAGAAGAGGCGTGATCAACAGTGAGACCAGGACAGCTAAAAGAGGTTTTATGGATGTGATGGTTTCCATTCTTAATGGTGAAAGACAACACTTTCTAAAATGTTATTAGGGCAAGGGGCAATGGCACTTTCCTCCCGCCGGGGCGTAGGCCCTATGGGCCGGAGGCAAGGCGATATCTATTACCCCACTCTCCTCAAAGAAGACCCTCAGGTATGGCGAATCGAATAATCTGATTGACAATGTCTCCTGTGTAAATGCCCACCAAAACCAGGCCTGCAGCAACGATCAAAAGGGGCACCAGCATGGTGAATGGTGCCTCGGCCATGGGTTCGGCATGATGCTCATGGCCGTGATGATCGCTAAGAGGCTCGTAGTAGCTTATCTCAAAGACCCTGAAGAAGAGGATCACATTGACAAGACTGCTAAAGAGCAGGGCGACCATAAAACCGTAATGGCCTGCTTGAATGGCCCCACTAATCAGGTACCACTTGCTAAAAAACCCGCAAGTGGGTGGGACCCCGATAATCGATAGGGCGCCAATCACAAAGGCCCCCATGGTGAAAGGCATCTTGCGAAAGAGACCTTTCAAATCCTCAAATGCATAGCCCTTGATTTTGTAAACGATGTTTCCCACAACCAAGAAGATACAAAGGGTCATGAGGGCGTCATTTACGATATGAAGAATCGCACCGGTCATGGCTGCCCGGTTACCAAGCCAGGCACCTCCAACCATGTAACCCACTTCTGCGACGATGACATAGGTTAGCATTTTCTTTAGATTTCGCTCTGCAAGGGCAAAGATGGCGCCCATCACAATGGCAATGACGGCGAGCCAGACAATAGGATCTTTCACTGCAAAGGAAGCAAAAGCGAATTTAGGGGTAAAAACGGTCAAGATAAGACGAATCATCACGTAAACCATGACCTTGGTCACCAAGGGGGCGATGAGACTGCTGGCCGCAGAAGGGGCGAACGTATAGGCATTGGGCAGCCAGGCATGCAAGGGAAATAGGGCCATCTTGAGCCAGAGGCCTACCATACAGATAATAAAGGCTGCCAGTACGGCCTTGGATTCATAGAGGGCGGGCAGAATTCTGGCGATGTCCACCATATTCAATGAACCGGTCACGATATAGAGATAGCCAACGCCCAAAAGATAGAAGCAAGCCCCGATAGTCCCCATATAAACATAGTTAAGCGTGGCAAAGGGTGCGCGCTCCTCACCCATTGCAATGAGGCCATATCCAGTGAGGGATGCTATTTCAAGGGCCACGTACAAGTTAAAGGCATCACCGGTGACCACGATGCCCAGCAGCCCCGTGACCATCAATACATACAACGTATAGAAGGGACCCGTTTTCTCCGGGAACTCCAGTGCAATGCTCTTATGGCTTGCGATGAGATTGAGCAGCGCAACCACGGCCACAACCGCCAGGACCAGTCCATTCAGGTGGTCCACGTAATAGGCGATACCAAAAGGCGGCGGCCAACCTCCCAGACGGTAGATGATCACGCCTTCATCCAAGACCCTCATCAGCAGGCCAACCGATGAATAGACCGTGACACTGAGGGCCGCAACGGCAATGGGGAAACAGAGTCTTCTGTTCACCCATCCGGCCGCACTAATCAGAAAGGCGGAAATAAGTGGAACGATCACAAGGAGTGCGGGGTACTGTTCGCTCATTTTTCTCTCAGTTGGGCCAGGATCTCATCCTCTTCCAAGGTTTTGTATTTATCATGGACTTTGACCGCCAAGGCCAGGGCCACCCCAAGTGTGGCCACAGCCACCACGATAGCTGTAAGCATCAGCACATGGGGCAGGGGGTTGATATAGTCCACAGCATGTACCGCGTGAGAGGCGGCCCCATGGAGCCCCTCACCATGGCCATGCTCGATAATAGGGATTGTGGCCCCTTTTTTGGCGCCGATAGAGACATAAAACAGAATAATGGCCGTCTGAAAGATATTCATACCCACGATCTTTTTGACCAAATTGTTCTTGGCGATCATGGCATACAACCCGATCATCATGAGTGTGATATAGATCCAGTAGTTGTATTTGGCCACAATGAGTGAGATGAAATCAGACATGTTCAAACCTACAATTTAAGTGATCTAAAGTGACTAAAGTGATCTAAAGTGTCTAAAGTGAAATAAATAACCCGGGTTCAAAGGACCTGGCTTTGATTATACTCGGCGAGGGTGTGAAGTGAGGGCACGCCCTTTTTCGAGAGGCCATATCTCAAAAAAAATTCCACCGGGCATCGCCGTGTCCCAATATTTGAAGTTTGCCCCCCTGAGCTTCTGGGAGTCTGCAACTCCCTCGTTAAACCTCAAATATTGGGGCACTTCCCCCTCACTATATAGATATGGCCTTGAGAAATGGGGCATGGCCTCACACAGGCACAACCCAGTTCTTCTACTAAACGGCACGGCGAATAATCAGTCAACGAGCAAAACTGGTGGGTTCTGAATATGACCAAAGCCTTGTATCGAAAACTTGGTTCATCTTTAAATTTTAGGCACTTTAGAGATTAGCAGAGTTGTAAACTAGTCTATAACATTACTCTTTTTCGTGTTTTCGCTTGCCCCGCCGTAGCCTTAGCGAAGGCGGGTGTTTTCGTGATTTCTTAATCCTTCAACTTTAGACACTTTAGCTCACTTTAGGCACTTCTTATAGCCCTTCATCATATTTGCCAGATGAAGAAAGATTATTATAGATCCAGATCATGGTAGCCATAACGGCAATACCCACGCCAATTTCCACGATAAGGATCCCATGAGACCGGGCCGTGACCGGATCCACATGAAGAATGGATGCAAGGGCACTGTAGTCCAGGAAATTGAGCCCAAACAATAGACAGAGGGCACCCGTGCCAGCATAGATGAAAACCCCACCGGCACAGAGAAGACCGTTTATTTTTTCACGCATTCGTTTGAGCGTTGTCCTAAGATCGTGAGAGATGGCCAGAAGAATAAAGCTGGCTCCCAAAATGACACCGCCCTGAAAACCTCCGCCAGGGCTATGATGGCCATGGGCGATCACGTAAAGGGCAAATAGCTGAATGAAAGGGATCAATAACCGGCATATGGTCGTGACGATGAGATCCCGCGGTGTCCAGAGGGAATCGATCCTTTCAAATTCATCCAGATCAGAAGAGATCTTTGAGGCATCCTTGATGCGAATGGTCATATCCGTGAGGGTATGGCGGTAAAGTCTCTGTTCGGGCCCTTCTTTCCTAAGGACGCGTAATATAAAGAAACAGGCTACACCGGCGCCGAAAATGACAGCCGTTTCGAACATGGTGTCGAAGCCACGGTAGTCTGCGAGAACCGCGGTTACAATATTGGGCACAGAGGTTTCCTCCAAGGTTTTCTCGATGTAATGGGGAGAGAGATGCGTACTGGCAGGAGAGGTGGGGTCACCCCATGGGGGAAAGTCAACCGTGGCATAAACGAGCAGGGCGCCGGTCAAGATGACAATGCACAATCCAATGACTTTCAATCTTTCGTCCTCCTTGTGGTGCGAAAAACGGCTGCTACAAAAAACACGGTGCTCACACCTGCTCCCACCGAGGCCTCGGTAAAAGATACATCTACCGCCCCCATAATGGACCAGAGCAGACACATCATAAAGCTGTAAGCCCCAAACAGGATGGCGGCTCCCAGTAGATCCTTGACCATGATGGCTCCGATACCTGTGATGACGACCAGGGTGAGGATGGCCAAATCCAGCTGCCAGATCATAAAAACTATCTCCTTTCCTCTCCCTTTGTCCAGGGAGCCAGGCCGGCTCTTACGCCTGCGTCCACGATGCCGTGGATGGCCGTGGGGCTGGCCAGAAAAACAAATACGACAATGAGAATGATTTTCAGACTGGTCAGAAGGGTTCCCAAGGAGAAGTGATGCAGGTTAAAGAGGGCCAGTCCTATGAGCATCAGAAGGGAACCCATTGAATCCAGCTTTCCGGCTGGATGAAGGCGAGAGTAAAAGTCGGGAAAACGGAGGATCCCTACAGCGCCACCGGTGAAGAAGATCAGCCCACAGATTAATAGAAAGATTACAATGATATCCATTTCAAAACACCCTACACAAAAGTTATTCTACTTCGTCATACAGGCCTTTTCGCTTTTGAAAATACCTGGAGGCCGCCAACACGGCAATAAAGTTTAGCATGGCATAGGCGAGGGCAATATCTACGAACATATCCACCCGGCCATAAACCAGACCGATCAGAATCAGCAGGACCACGGTCTTACTTCCTATGGCATTGGCCCCTATGAGCCGGTCTAGGACAGTAGGCCCGAAGACACCGCGATACAGGGAGATCAGCATCAAAAAGCTTAGAAATATACTGCAATACAAAAAGACCTGTTCCATCATTCCTCTCCAAATACCCTCGCTATCCTTGTCTCCATCTCTCCGGGCAGACCTTCCCGCGATTTCTTGTCAATGGCATGGACACTAAAATTGCCGTTTAGGGAGACGTAGACTGTAATCGTCCCGGGGGTGAGCGTAATGGAGTTTGCATAGGTTACCCGGGAGAGGTCGCCCTGCAATTTGCTTCTGAATTTGATGATCTGGGGGTCGATAAGGTCCATCATTCTTGGGTGAAACGTGAGGTACAATACATGAAGGTTGGCCAAGAAGACCTGGTAGAGAAGCCAAGGGATATACCGTACAAAACGCACCCAGGATCCCGTCAGTCGAGTCACCTTTATGCTCGGGGTCTCAAATAGGAGATCTGCAGAAAAATAGGCTACGATCGAGCAGGAGACTATACCCAGGGTTAAATGGAAGGCGTCAAATTTTCCAGAGAGGAGAATCCACAGGACAAACATGATAAAGAAGGTGATGAGGAAGGGCATGACACGCTTTCGAGCTCGAGAAGAGCGAGAGGGGTGTGCCAAGTCCGTGTCATTGGGGCCTTCGGTCTGCTGATTCCTCTGATTTTTATCGTCCAATAATCGGATCTCCTGTAAAGGAATACAGCCCAGTTATCAGATAAAAAACTGGGTTGCTGCGTGGATTCGAGCTGAGGGATGACCCTCATACGAAATCCTTTCGATTCGAGATTTGATGCCGTTATGAAAGGGGAACACGCACAGTGAAAGTCGTCCCAACTCCCGGTTCACTCTGGAAGCTAAGACCCCCATTGAGGGTTTTCAAGATGTTCTGACAAATGGAAAGTCCAAGTCCTGTTCCCTTTCCCGGCGGTTTGGTAGTAAAAAAAAGGTTTAACACTTTGTCCTGGTTTTCCTTTGCGATCCCCGTTCCATTGTCCGTGATATGTATCTCCACCTCAGAATCCGTTCTAGCGGTCTTGATTTCAATTCTTCCTTGAT
>JASFIT010000033.1:0-19534 GCA_050122535.1 Desulfobacteraceae bacterium
TCCCCCCGCCACCCGCCTATGCGGGGGCAGGCTTGCGGCGTATTGCCCCATACGCCTCAGTCGTCGCTCCTCGGCGCCGAGCATCTAATAGCTTGCTGGTGATCAGGAATTTTCCAAAACCTGCTGACTTCAGCAATGATACCTAAAATTCAATGCGGATCTGGGCACTTTAAAATCCCCCTCATTTCCCCTTTGTAAAGGGGGAAAGCGGGATTTGCCGGTAGTCTTCGCGTTAAAGGACATCGCGCAAATGATTTTCTATTTCTTGTTTAGATACGGTGCCGAGCAATTTGTTGATCTGTTTTCCGTTCTTGAAGAGAATCATGGTAGGCGTACTCATGATATCGTACTGGGATGCGGTGAAGGGATTTTGATCTATATTCATCTTCCCCACTTTGATCTGGCCTGCATACTCTGATGCCAGTTGATCAAGGATGGGATCAAGGGTTTTACAGTAGGCGCACATGGGGGAGTAGTATTCCATGAGAACGGGGCCTGGGAAATCAAGGATTTCTTGCTTGAACGTGCCATCGGTAATGGGGGTCGGATGATTGTAGTATGGAATGGCTTGAAGGGGCTCATGGCATTTGCCACATTTGGGTTGGTCATCGAGCAGAGCCTTAAGAACTCTGTTCTTTGCGCCACACTTTGCGCATTTGATGATTACGGTTTCTGGCTTCAAAATGGCCTTGCATTTGCCGCAAAGGGGGTTATCTTTCAATCGTTCTTTTGGGACTCGATTCTTGGTCCCGCAGCTTGAACATTTTATGATTGCACTACTCTGATTCATGCTTTCTCCCAGGTTATTCCCAAAGAAGTGATTGTCCGTTTGACTTTATGTGCCTGCGCTGTTACATGAGACCTTAATGTAGAAATATAATGCATATTGGTAACGTTGCAAAAGGAATGGGGCAAAAAATTGATGA
The DNA here is from genome assembly GCA_050122535.1 of Desulfobacteraceae bacterium. Classification (GTDB taxonomy): domain Bacteria; phylum Desulfobacterota; class DSM-4660; order Desulfatiglandales; family HGW-15; genus JASFEQ01. Next base: position 927 of record JASFIT010000033.1, read on the forward strand.
TTTCATGAGTTTGTCTTCCACATTTAGGGAAGCGGCGGGAGACCATGAACATCGGTAAATTATTAACAAAATCGACTGAAACCTTCCCGAATAATCTGGCCATCGTGCATAGTTCCAGGCAGTTTACCTATGCTCAATTTAATTCCAGAGTGAACCGCCTTGCGAACGCGTTGTACAGACTGGGTATGGAGCCGGGAGACAATGTGGCGCTGCTTCAATACAACTACCCCGAGATGTTGGAATCCATGTTCGCCTGCTTTAAGGCCGGTTGCGGAGCGGTGCCCATCAACTGGCGACTCCATCCCAATGAGTTTGCTTTTATAATAGACCACTCTGAAGCAAAGGCCGTTATTCTATCCCCTGAATTCAATGATTCAATCGTTGATATCCGAGGGCAAATAAAAAAGGCTCAACACCTTATTACACTGTCAGGTGCTAAAGGTAAGCTCCTCGATTATGAAAATTTGATCTCCGCGGAATCTGAACAATTTGTTGATGCTGAGGTCAAAGCTGACGATCTTGCATGGCTATTTTACACATCAGGAACAACGGGGATGCCAAAAGGCGCCATGTTGACCCACCGCAACCTGCTCGCCATGACAATGAATTTTTATGCGGATATTTGCCCCGGGTTCGGCCCCGATGACGTGGTGCTTCATGCCGCCCCACTCTCCCATGGCAGCGGGCTTTACGCGTTGCCGAACATAGGGAAGGCGGCGACAAACATAATCTTAGAGTCTCAATCATTTGATCCTGACTTGATTTTCAAGACAATTCAAGAATACCGGGTGACCAATATGTTCGCTGCCCCAACCATGATAAAACTTATGGTGGAGAGTCCTGCGGTGGACAAATATGATCACAGCTCTCTTAAAGCCTTGAATTACGGCGGTGCGCCCATGCTTGTGGCAGATCTGAACGAGGCGATGAGGAAATTGGGACCCTGTCTTGTGCAGTTGTATGGACAGGCTGAATCTCCCATGACCATCACTTATTTGCCACACAGGGATCACATGTTGGATGGGCCGGCGGAACAAATCAAACGGCTTTCCTCTGCAGGAATCCCGCGCACGGATGTGGAGGTGAAGATCTTTGATGCCCATGACAACGAGCTACCGCCCGGTGAAAGGGGGGAGATCGTAACACGGTCGGACCTGGTAATGAGAGGATATTGGCGTAATCCAGAGGCCACAGCAGAGATGCTCAAGAATGGATGGCTCCATACGGGCGATGTGGGCCATATGGACGAGAGCGGGTATCTATTCATTATGGATCGATCAAAGGACATGATCATTAGTGGGGGAGAGAATATATATCCTCGTGAGATCGAGGAGGTCCTGATACGCCATCCAGCCGTGAGAGAGGTGGCTGTGATTGGCGTTCCTGATGCCAGATGGGGGGAGGCCGTGAAGGCCGTCGTCGCACTTGTGGAAGGAGAATCTGCCACAGAAGATGTACTGATCGCTTTTTGTAAGGATCACATCGCCAGCTACAAAAAACCCAAATCCCTGGATTTCGTGGATGAGTTGCCCAAAAACAATTATGGGAAGATCCTAAAAAGGGAATTACGGGCCAAGTACTGGGAGGAGAAGGAACGAAAGGTGTAGAGGCCGGTTTTTCGACAGTCTCGTAATCACTGGTTACAATAAAGAAAGCTGTATTCGTTTATCAGGGACAGCAAACTGTTTCAAGGAGGATCAGAATGGGATACGAAAACATCCTTGTCGAACGCAAAGAAGATGTGGGGATTATCATCTTGAATCGTCCAGAGCAATACAATACATTCACCACAGCTTTGGCAAAAGAATTGAACGATGCCCTTATTGAACTGGAAAATGCGAAAGACATCAAGGTGGTTGTCATTCAAGGTTCTGGAAAGGCCTTTTGCACTGGCATAGACATATCTGAGTTTGCCGGCAAGACACTCCATGAGTACCGTGAATGGGTGGGAGTTATGGAGCAACCTTTCCACGTCATTGGCTATATGAAAAAACCGGTCATTGCGTCGGCCCATGGATATGCCGTGGCCAATGGCGTCGGTCTTATAGCGGCTTGTGATCTGGCCATTGTGGCGGAAGGCACCAAGCTAGGCGCCACAGCCATTAATGTGGGCCTTTTCTGCATGGGGCCGGCGGTTCCCATGTCAAGATCTCTGAGCAGAAAGCGGGTGCTTGAAATGGTCTTGACAGGGGATATGTACGATGCAAAGGATGCGGAGCAGTGGGGCCTGGTCAACCGAGTCGTTCCCCAAGATAAATTAGAGGAAGAAACCATGGCCCTTGCCAACAAACTGGCTAAAAAGAGCCCAGTCGCCCTACAGATGGGGAAGCAGGCCTTTTATGGTATGTCTGACATGCCGTTTGGCAAGGCCCTTGAATATTCTAATGAGCTCTTCGCCGCCCTTTGTGTGACCGAGAATGCTCGGGAAGGGGTGGATGCCTTCTTGAACAAGCGTGAGCCGAAATGGAAAGATGAATGATTCCTCAGATTAGGAATAGATATTTGGGTGACAGAGGCATCATGGGAGATGATCTCTGCAGTCCTATTTGATTTTCTCAAACAAGAGGCACAATCATGGCCGACATACTCTATTTTTCTAGAAACCGATGTATCACCGTTGAACAGATCGATGAGCAGAGCATGAGATCCTCCTGCCGTCTTCAGGACACATTAACGGATGCCCTTGTGGAGGTCATGGTGAAAATTCCCGATCTTGAAGTGATGGACGTCAGTGGGGAAATTAGGCGGTCAACTGGGGAAGAAGAGATCAATGTCATGGAAGCTCTCAGGAAGGTCATCGGCATTCGGGTCGGACCCGGCATGAAAAAGATCATCAAAGGCCTCATCGGGGATTCGAAGACTGAGAAAGAGTTGGGATTCATGGTGGAGGAGTGCTGCGACGGCGTTATCCTCACCTTCACCAAGGAGGTGTTGCTTGATGCGCCGAAAGATAAATTGAAAGAGAGAGAATACTTTGAGAACATGGTGAGATCAAATCCCAGGCTCTACAATAGTTGCGCCGCCCTTGCCCCGGGCAGCCCGCTCGTAGAAGGAATTAAACCTGATTAAAATCGCTTCGCGATTTTGTAAAAGGAGTTCAAAAGCTCTAGGACACTGATAAATCAACAGCATAATTCAAAAGCCCGGAGAATCGATATTATTATGCTGAAATTCGCTCGAAATAAACTGGTGAGCATTTACAGAAAAGACGAAGACACATTGCTTGCCCATGGCATCCTTGAGGACGACATATACGGATTAGAGATGGATGTTGCCATAGGCCTATCCTCACTGGAGATCCTGTCAATAGAAGGTAGATGGAAGAGAACTGAGAATTCCGAATGCCCCAGAGCCATTCCCTTCCTACAGGAAGCCGTCGGGTTCCGAATGGGCGAGGGGTTCTCTCAGAAGGTGCGGAAAATTATAGGTCGCAAGGCATGCCGTCATTTTGCAGATATTCTCCTCGAATGTTGCGATGCCGCACAAATGGCGGCCAATGTAATCCGATGGGAAACAGAAAAGGAAAAAAGGCCTGATCTCAGGTTTGACGATTTTTTTTCCGAAGACATGGGAGAGGCTGCAAGTCCCCCTGAAGACTTCTCCACTTCAGGAGAGGAACGTCTTAAGCCAAAAGGGGAAGGTGTGCCGGCCAAAGAGCAGGTGAGAGCAGATGAAGGGATGGTCATAGATCTTCATGTCCACACGTCTCCCGCCTCACCCTGTAGTTCAGCTACCGTTGATGAAATCATCCAAGAGGCCAAAAGGATTGGCCTCGATGGGATTTGCCTGACGGATCACAACCATGTCTGGGATCCTGATGAGGTGGAAGATTTGGCGCGAAAATACAACTTCCTTATCTTGAGAGGAAACGAGATCACAACGGATCAGGGAGACGTGGTTGTATTTGGTCTTGAAAAGGAGATCAAAGGGATCATCACGCTGGAGGATATCAGGGAGGAGGTCTCAAAGGCGAAAGGATTTATGATTGTGGCCCACCCTTTCAGGGGGTTCCTGACCTTCGGGATCGGCAAACTCGGATTGACCCCGGAAAAGGCCATGGAGAGACCCCTTTTCAGCCTTGTGGATGCCGTGGAAGTGATGAACAGTAAGGTCACTGAAAAAGAAAACAGCTTTGCCGCAAAGGTGGCTGAGGGTCTTAGTCTACCCGCAACGGGCGGGAGCGATGCTCACGAGGTTTCTGAAGTGGGGATCTTTGCCACCCGGTTTTCCCATGTTATTAGCGACGAAAAGGATCTTATTGACGCCTTGAGAGATGGAAGCTATGCCCCCATTGCATACAGGGAGGAGAGAAAGAAAGGGAGTCGTGCATATGGAAGCAAAACGTGACTGGAAAAAACTGATAAGAAGGATGGAGCTTTTGATGAGGCTCAAGTCCTTTCCTGTAGCATTTAAAATGCTGGAAAAGAAAGAACAGCTTGACCAAATCCCCTTTATGCGAAGAACCCAGCGGAAGATGACACTTTGTCAGCTGATCACCCTTGTCAGGAACTTCGACTGGACGGTGGGGGCTGAACTGGACGATTTTCTCTCACCCATGTGTGCTTCCATCATAGGCTTAACGGACACCCCCGAATTATATAAGGATGGCACGTTTCGAAGCATCGTGTGGGTGAAGTCAAAGGAAGACGGCATGAAATATGAGGCGTCTATTCCCCGTCTCCCGCTGGAAAAATATGAGGCCGTGGCCATGGCGCCTCTCGTCTACAACCCCTTTGAACCGGATATCGTCCTCATCTATGCCAATCCGGCCCAAATGATGCTTTTGATCAATTCGCTGCAGTTTGAGGAATATGAGGTGATGGAATTTTACTGTGTGGGGGAATCATCCTGCTCCGATGCCATTGCCAGATGCTACCTGAGCGGCAAACCATCCTTGACCATTCCCTGTTATGGTGAACGCCGTTACGGGCATGCGCAGGATGAGGATCTGGTGATGGCCATACCCGTGGGCATGATGGAGAAGGCCTTGAAAGGCATGGAAGTGCTCTACAGGAGGGGAATACGTTATCCCATTAGTTATGCTGGGACTGAGCAGGATCTTGCGACTGCGTTCCCACTGTCCTACGGAGGTATCGACCAAATGGAGACCATTCGAGGAAAAGACAACCGTCTTCTTCTGGGGGTGACAGGGGGCATTGCCACGGGAAAGACCACGGTGGTGAATATGCTGAAAGAACTGGGCGCACCCGTTATCGATTTTGATGTACTCGCAAGGCAGGTGGTCGAGCCTGAAAAACCCGCTTGGAAGGAAATCGTGGCCTATTTTGGAGAGCAGGTCATTCAAGAAGATAAGCAGTTGGACAGGAAAAAATTATCAGACATTGTCTTCCAGGATATGGAAAAGAGGAAGAAACTGGAAAGCTTCACCCATCCCCGGATCCATGCGGAATTCATGAAGCAACTGAGTGAGATTGTGGAGAAAGACCCGGATGCAATCGTTCAGGTGGACGTGCCACTCTTGATCGAACTGAATCTGCAATACATATATCATAAGACCCTAGTTGTTTACATCCCGGAGGAAAAACAGATAGAGCGTCTGATGAAGAGAGACGGTATTAGCAAAGAGGAGGCAGCCAATATGCTCAAGGCCCAGCTACCCATTGATGAAAAGGTGGGGTATGCCGATTTTGTGATCTATAACGACAAATCTTTGGAAGAAACCAGAAAGCAGGTGGAGAAACTCTGGGAAACCCTGAAGAAGATTCAAAAAGAAAGGGCCGGAAGGGCATGATTTTTATGGAGGGAGTAGGGTAATGAATGATTCAGATAATAGGCTAAGAGAAGTAGAAAGGATTGAGATTATCACTTTGATTGACAACTACGTGGATGTCTTGCTCAGGAATACAGACGTTGTAACCCGTCCTCCTCTTGCCAAAGGAGAGGAGCTCCCTACGGACAGCATGCTGGCAGAGCATGGTCTGTCCATCCTTGTCACGGTTTATCAAGGAGAAAATAATCATACGCTCCTCTTTGACACCGGCTACAGTAAAGTTGGCGTCCCATACAATATGACAAAAATGGAAATAGATGTGGGACAAATTGAAGCCATTGTTCTGAGTCACGGACATATGGATCATACCGGGTCCTTTTACACCCTGATGGATCAAATATCCAAAAAAATTCCTATAGTAGTTCACCCGGGAGCCTTTCACTTCCCCCGTTATTTCGGCTTGGATGATGGTAGACGTCTTCTTTTTCCACGAACGCTGGTAAGGGAAGCTTTGGAGGAAAGAGGCGTGGAGATCCTTGAGAGTAAAAGGCCCACGTTCATTTTGGAAGACATGGTTGCGGTAACCGGTGAGGTGGAGAGAACCACGGAATTCGAGAAAGGACTCCCCAATGCGACGATGGAGGTGGATGGAAAGATGCAACCGGACCCCATATCTGACGATCAGGCCTTGGTCCTGAACCTAAAAGAGAAGGGTTTGGTGGTCATCTCAGGTTGCAGCCACGCGGGTATCATTAACACGGTTCTATTTTCGAGAAAGTTTACGGGCGTAGAGAAAATCCACGGGGTCCTTGGGGGTTTCCATCTTTCAGGTCCATTTTTTGAACCCATCATTGAGAAGACCATTGAGGCATTGAAAAAGATGGCCCCCGAGGTTATTATGCCAATGCATTGCACGGGATGGAAGGCCATTCAAAGATTCTCCGAAGAATTCCCCTCCGCCTTTGTCCTCAATAGCGTCGGCTCCAAGATTACCTTGTCTTGAAGTAAAATTTGCAATAGATGATCTTTCGAAAAAGGGCCCTAGCCTCAATCCATGAGCTCCCATGGGGCTTGATTATTTCCTTACTGAGCCTTTTTGCCTTTCTGGACCATATAATCGTTCAAAGCCTGCTGCAGCGTTTCCGCGGCGAGAAAGGCCAAGTGTTCATCCTCTTTTGGAACCCCCTCAAGTTCTTCCATAATAACCTCTCCATTGATGGCCAAAAGCTCAACCGGCCCCTTGCCTAAGGACAATTCAACGGCAAATGAAGCGCACACGCTACTCGATCCACAGCCATCCGCCTGGAATAGGGCTTCCTTTACCCGGCCCCCTTCAAACTTCAGAAAGATTTCCATGGTATCACCGCATACGCCTACTGATCTTGCATAACCGTCCGGATTGTTCATAGAACCCACAAAAAGGGGGTTCAGCCAACGCTGATAGGCTCTCTCACCGTAAGCTTCTCTGGTTTCCTCGTGGATTTGCGCCTTTATCTCATGAACAAAATCATCCAGCGTATGTCCCATTTCTATTCTCCCTCCGCTTTGGAAAGTATTTACCATGCTATTTGGTGTATTCGCAACAGAGCTGCACAGCTTAATATGTCTGTATGGATCATAAAATAGCCCTAATAACAGCATTGTCAATATGGGAAGGTTAGAGTTGACTTGATTTGGTCCGGTATATATAAAATGAACAAGTCTCTAAAATCTTTAGTCGATTTCATGAGGAGCAGTAGACATGGCGAAAAAAATTCTTATTGTGGATGACGATCCCGATGTGATCCTCTTCATTGCCACTATCCTTAAAGACCACGGCTACCGGTCAGTGGATGCAAGAAATGGTCAAGAGGGACTGAAACTGGTCCATTCAGAGAATCCCGATATGGTGTTGCTTGACCTGATGATGCCACAGAAAAGTGGAATTGCTCTACTCACCGAGCTGAAAGGGGACGAAAAGCTAAGAAAAATACCGGTCATCATGGTGACGGGGGTGGCAGGTGAAACGGGCATCGATCTGGAGGCCTTCCTGAAGAGAGGCACTGCCAAAGGGCCTGGGGATATCCCGCTTACCCCTGAGGGCTACATCGAAAAACCTGTCGATCCTGACAAGCTTATAACACTCATGAAGGAGTTTCTTGGAGAATAATGGAAAGATTTAATGTGGCCATTGTTGGAGGGGGTCCAGGTTGTCTGGCTATCATGGACATGATATCCGCAGACCGGCTGCGTCAACTTCGCATGGACCTTATCGGTCTTGCCGATATAAACCCTGAAGCACCAGGAATGAAGGCGGCTCAAGCCTTAAATGTCTTTACGACTAACGATTATCATGATCTCTTTGACCTGAAAGACCTCAATCTGATTCTGGAACTGACGGGCCGCCAGGAGATCAGCAAGGCCCTAGAGGAGGAGAAACCTTCCCAGGTGCACCTCATTGATCATACGGTGGCTAGGCTGTTCTGGGACATCGAGCAACTCGAAGGGGAAAAGCGAAACGCTCAACGGGAGGCTGAGAAAAAACGGTTAAAGGCTGTGGGCACGTTGCTAAAGGATATGATGCAACTGGAAGAGGAAAAAAGAAATGCTGAAAGTGAGTCGGAAAGACGCGTTCGAGTGGAGCGAGATAGAACCACGAGGATTCTCAACGGGCTTACTGAGGCAGTCGTTGTGCTGAGCAAGGATCATGTCGTCGAACATGCCAATGAGACTTTCCTAAAAGAGTTTGGGGCGGATAGTGAAGCGGTCGTTGGGAAGAAGTGTTCTGAGGTCATTTTCACCCGGGAGGATTTTTGTGAAGAAGTATTCGGTCCGTTGGTTGATCAGACCTTGAATACCTTAAAGACGAGCCGCAAAGAGTATTCATTCCAGCGCAATGGAGATGGGGTTTATTGGGAGGCTGTCTACAATCCATTAAAGGATGAGCAGGGAGAGTACACGCGGTGTCTGATAAGTATGGCCAACCTGACTCATCATAAAAAGCTGGAACTGGATCTGGAAAAATCACAGAAAAAATACGAGCATCTCTTTCAGGCGGCGCACGACGGGATTGCGCTTTTTGGTCGGCAGGGAGAGCTACTGGAGAGTAATTTGAGCCTCGCCCGTTCGCTTGGTTACCGTAAGGATGAGCTAGCGCATATGAAGATTTCGGAGCTGGCAAAACACGCATCAAAAAAGATCCTATCGAATCACCTGGAGGATCTGGAGATCATGGGCTTTGTCTCCGTGGAGATGGAACTGGGGAAAAAGAATGGTGATGCATTGCCTGTTGAGGCGAGTATCACCTGGCAGCCTGAAGAAGAGATATTCCAGATAATGGCCAGAGATATATCTATGAGGAAGAGACTGGAGGAATCCCGAAAACTGTACTCGGAGAGACTGGAGCAGGAGGTGGAAAAACGGACCCGGGAGCTGAGAGACTCACAAAAAGAGGCGGTCAGACAGAAAAAATACGCCGAAGGCATCATTTACGGTTCACCCATACCCATGTTTGTCCTGGATGGAGATCATAGAATTACCTATTGGAACAAGGCATGTGAAGACTTGACCGGTTACAGTAGTGAGAAGATGAGAGGAACCGACCATCAATGGCAGCCTTTTTATCCTCATAAAAGGCCTCTGCTAGCCGATCTCATCATGGAGAGAGATATTGACACAACCCATAGACTTTATGAAGAGATGAAGCTGCGCGAATCGACCACGGTTAATGGGGCCTATGAGGCTGAAGCCTATTTTCCACAACTGGGAGAAGAGGGGAGGCACCTCTATTTTAGCGCTGCCCCTATTGCCGATGATACAGGGGCTATACAGGGAGCCATCGAGACCTTTGTGGACTTCTCTGAGAGGGTCAGGGTGACCCGGCAGCTACGAAGGCGCGAAGCCTTTGTGCAAAATCTTGTTGAGAACTCTATCGACGGCATCCTCGCCACTGACTTTGAAGGAAAGATTGTGATCTTCAATGCGGCAATTTCTGATATGTTGGGATATTCGCCCGAGGAGATCATAGGGAGAATGCGCTATACACAGATTCTATCTAGAGAGACGACCAAAAACATTAGAAATGCTTTTTACACGAACGCCTATGGTCCCAAAGGGAAGATTATTGATATGCAGGTTGATGTTATAAATAAAGAGGGAGAGCCAATGCCAGTCAGGATCTCCGGGACGCTCCTGTACCAAAAGAGAGAAGAAGTGGGAAGCGTCGTTTTTATCCAGGATCTCAGGGAAATACTTAGACTTCAGAAGGAGAAAGAGCAGGCGGAGCGTATGGCAGCCATTGGCCAGACTGTGGCGGGACTGGCCCACTACATCAAGAATATACTCAACGGATTAAAGGGCGGCGCTTATGTGATAAATTCAGCCATGCGAAAAAATGATACGAAGCTGATAGGCAGTGGCTGGAGAATGGTGGAGAAGAATATCGACCAGATCACCAATATAGTGATGGACATGCTTGTCTACTCCAAGGAGAGGAAGCCCCAACATCAGGAGGTGGATCCCAGCGCGTTGGTCATGGATGTTTTAGAGCTCATGAAGGACAGGGCGGAGGTATCGGGCGTATCTCTTGTTCATGATTTAGATCCGGAATTAGGGACCGTGTCCATAGAGAGGACGGGTATACACCGTTGCCTCTTGAATCTTGTCAGCAATGCCATAGATGCATGTACCCTGGAGGGGATCATGGAAGGGAAAGGCGTTGTGACCGTGAAGACGGACAAACCTGCAGGATGGGCCGTGAGATTTCAGGTTATTGATAATGGGACGGGCATTACAGAAGAGACAAAGGAGAAACTGTTTACCGGCTTTTTCAGCACGAAAGGGTACAAGGGAACGGGGTTAGGATTACCCGTCACCCAGAAGATCGTCAAAGAACATAACGGCGAACTCTCATTTGAATCGGAGGAGGGTGAGGGGACGAAGTTCACGTTGTTGTTACCTGAGAAATAGGCGATAAGGGCGATAGGACCATGAAACCGAGAGAGGGGGGAATAGTAAGTGCCTAAAGTGAGCTAAAGTGCCTAAAATGCCTAAAGTTGAGGATTCTGAAAACCTCCACTGAAAATACAAAGTGACTCGTCATGCCGGACCTGATCCGGCATCCAGTTTTTTCATGATTCAGAATCATTGCAGATTCCGAAGCCTGCCCCGTACTTGATACGGGGTTCGCCGGCATGACAGTTGAAAAGAATTAGCCAGAAGGATTTTAAGCAGACAAACAGCCATTAACCAATGCATTGGCTCTGCCCCGTATAGGGGCTAAAGAAAGCCTGGCCCTTTGGGTCAGGATTCTTTGCTTCTAACTTTAGGCACTCTAGCTCACTTTAGATCACTTGTCTTTCTCAAATATAGTGTTTGGCGTATTTTCTCACGTGGTGGCCATCTAAGACGTGAAATTGCCGAATCTTTTTCAGTGTAATCGGGGAGAAGATGCCTATGGGAAGGTAGATGATCTTTTTCCCAAGTCTCGAAGCCATACTCTGACACCAGCCTGAAGGCGGCGCAGCCGCCACATAGACAACATGCTTTTCCAGACTATAGTCAATGGCGGACATAAGCAGTCTTTCTGGCTTGTTCCTTGCCACGTCGAAAAAGGGATCCTTCCATATGTCGTAAACACGCAGGGGAGGATAGGTAAGCATGAATCCACCGTACTGGCATCTTGAAATCCCTGGCCCGTCCATAACCTCTCCTGCGGGCGTACTGTAAAAGGCCATGTCCGATTCCTGGTCATGCTCCCCGAGCCACGTCACTGTCCAGGGGAAGTTCTCTTTTCCATCCTTGTCCGGGAAATCAGCATCGAAAATGACGACCACCGAACCCACCTTTCCCCTCAAGGGCCTGCTCTCCTTTACATAGATTGGGCCAGTGGGCCATTCTCTGATCGTCTGTCTAATGTCCAGGCCATCCTCCATAGAGGTGATGAAGGGGACGATTCTGTTGTTCTCATCGGACTTAATTTCCAAGGCCTTTTTCTGGAGATACTGGCCATACCCTTCCACGACCACATCCTCCGGTGGATAAGAGCAGATAAAGAGCCCTTGGAAGTCCCTCTTCCATTCTCCGGGAATGCGTTCTCTCTTCTTTTTTCTGATCGGGACCGGGACAAGCCGCCTGCGGAATGTCTTAAGCCGTCGATGGAATCTTATTCTTTTCTGGTCCAGGAACAGGTCCTCGCCGCTCAAGCGCAGCACCGGAAGACCAGGGTTCTCTGTCTGCCATGGATAGTCGCCCCCTTTTTCCCAGACTTCATAGGCAAAGTTGTCATCAGCAGCCCCCCTGGCAGCAACAATGAGTTGGTAGAAACTGGGGACAAGGCCGCCTGAAACCAGAGCATAGTTCCTGGCAAATCTGTTCAGAACCTTCACCTGGCTTCGAGATAGTTCTTCCTTACTATTTTTCCAATAATTTTGTCGGGAGGTTTTTATCAGTTGGCTGTTTGTTTCAAGCCTGTCAGGGGGTGCTTCGTCTTTATGGGATCTGGATTCCTCGTATTTTGCCGCAAGGAAAGGCATCTCGCTCATAATTTCTCTGCTCGAATCCCTGTGAAGGTGCGCAATTCCCACACCTTTCCTGTGGCGCCGCCCAATGACTTCGGTCTGTTGTTGAGCAAGCATCTCAATGAGACCCGGGAGATGGTACAGCCCCCCCACAAAGAGGATTCTTTCCCCTTTGCGGTTTAGTTGCTGAAGATGATAGGCCATCGTCTTTTCACGAAGCCGGTCCTCCACGGAGCGAGGGTCATCCCGGTGTCTCCGCAAGTAGGCCTGGCAGAATATGAAATGGCCGATTTTTTTGAGGGCATAAGGATCTGGCATAGGAGAGAGATCCAGGGGATACCCTTCCGTGTCACGGTCTATGAAGTGTATGGGAATACCGTTCTCACGGGCAAGTCTTATGGCCTCAATCTGTCCATCGGTGGGCTCTAAAAATAGGTAGATGAAAGTCCCATCACTTTCCTCATAATAAACCACTGAAAGATAGGGGAGCCTCTCAATGCCCTGAAGGATTTTTTGCTTTAGGGTGGAGGGATATTCAATGGCCACATGATCGGGCCTGAATTCCTCGAACTGGCGCCGCACCTCCGTGGCGAACTCCATTCGGTTATGGAGAATGGGGACAAGGCGCACGTTCTGCCAATCAATCTTGTCATCCCTCATCCTGGTCATCCAGCATATCCTCAAAATAGAAGGCAGCCGTGGCGTCCAAAATCATGGAAGCGGCTTCTCTCATATATTCTAGGGTCCTTTTTTTTCGCGCAGTGGAGTTCAAGCGCTCGCCGCTTTCCACAAGTCGTTTCAGGGCATAACGCGCGATATTGATGCCATCCCTTACAGAATAGCGCTCATCTGCCTCGTGGGCCGTCTGGAGGAAATCTACCACGTAATCGAGGATCTCTTCTTCGGCGAAGGGGAGATTGGCCCTTAAAATCATAAGCTCTTCATCACGCTCGGGGAAGTCAATAAGTATCTGAGGTTGGAGCCTGGAATGAATATACTCGGGAAGCTCAAACGTGCTCGCATCATCATTCATGGTGGTGCAAAGACGGAAGTCCGGGTGAGCCTTGATCTTGATGCCCGCCACAATAGATTCCACGTAACGACGGTTGTCCATCAGGGGCGCCAAAGAGGCCCAGCTCTTTTCGCTCATCCTGTTTCCCTCATCAATCACCGCGATACCACCCTTGATCATGGCAGAAACCACAGGACTCGCCATGTATTTCACCTTTCCTCCTTCAGATATGACCGGGGTGACAATCAGATCCTCTGGTCGCGTATCCATGGTGGCCTGGAAAAGGTAAACGGGTCTGTCCAAAGTGCGGCCGGCGTGATAGGCTAGAGTGGTTTTTCCCACGCCCGGCTTACCCACAAGCCTCGGATTCAGAGGGAAATCATCATCACCAATCACCAACCAGGCGGCAATGACCTGGGTCACCAGTTCTTCCTGCCCCACCCATACCATAGGGACCTGATCAGGCTGGGTGAGGTGGATTTCCACTCCATCTACTATGACTTTTTCCATCTGCTAATGGCCTCCTTCCTGATCCAACATCAAGGCATCATCTGCCATTCGACAGGCTCATGGTCCTGAGCAAGGTCGAAGGACTACGTTGCCTTCGATCGCTCCTCCCCCCGCCCCCCGCCTATGCGGGTGCAGGCTTCGCGGGGGCAGGCTTGCGGCGCCTTACATCTAATACCTTGCTGGTGGTCAGGAATGCTACATAGCCTGCTAATTTCAACCTTAATACCCAAATTAAATCGTGGATTTTGGTTCCACTAGGATAGTTTGCTTTCATAACTTAAAGTATAATCCTCGAAAAATAGGATGGCAAGGCCCTAAATGGAGGTATTCTGGGTTGTGTACGCTATAGGAATCGCATATATTTCATCATATAAAATTGCAAAGCAATTCTATGGCTTGTTGACAATGGAGATCACATTGTTAAGTTTTCGGGAAGATCTCAGATAAAATTTGCAATATCTCTGATGGACAAAAATAATACATGGGCATTTATTGTTACGATCGTCATTGCGAGCCCTTCAAGTACCTCAAGGTGAACTCCCCGGATGGAGCGCGGCAATCTCATCCTTCACTTCGAGATTGATTCGTCGTCCCGCGAAGCGCGGGACTCCTCGCAATGACGCTTTAGTTATCGCCTCTGTATTAGGTTCTATTATTTTTTCTCCAACGTATTGGGGAATGCAGGATTGTTGAGTGAAAAAAGGCTTTGCGTTATGCGGCGTCTCTGTTTGAACATAGGATTTTTTCTCTTTTCTCTTGTCGTAGCTTCGCCCACATTTGGCATCGGGGCCGAGCCTGTACCGGTATTCGTGAGCATCGTTCCCCAGAAGTACTTTGCGCAGAAAATCGGAGGCGAGTTGATCAAGGTCTCGGTCATGGTAAAACCGGGTGCCAGTCCGGCAACCTACGAGCCTAAGCCCAATCAGATGGTCGCCCTCTCCAAGGCCAAGATCTATTGCGCAATAGGGGTGCCCTTTGAAAGGGTGTGGTTGAAAAAGATCAGTGCTGCAAACCCAGAGATGCTTATTGTGCACACTGAGAAAGGCATCGAAAAAAGGCCGATGAAAGCCCATCATCATGAAGAAGGAAATCACAAAACCCTTGAAAAAGGGAGACAGGGCCCTGCTGATGAACATCAAGGGATCATGGACCCACATATCTGGCTTTCTCCGCCGCTGGTCAAAATTCAGGCTCGGAACATCCTAAATGCCCTACTTTTGGTTGACCCGAGGCACGGCAGTATCTACGAATCCAACTATAATAAGTTCATCGTGGAGCTGGACGCTCTGGACGCCCACATTAGAGGGGTTTTTGCTGGGAAAGGAGAGAGAGTAGCTTTTATGGTCTTCCATCCTGCCTGGGGGTATTTTGCCCAAACCTATGGGTTGCATCAGATTGCTGTGGAAATAGAAGGAAAGGAACCTAGACCGGCAGACCTCAAACACCTGATCCATGATGCCGAGGAACGGGGCATCAAGGTTATTTTTGTGCAACCAGAATTCTCTACAAAAAGTGCTAAAGCCATCGCCAGGGCTATTGGTGGACAGGTCGTCCTGGCGAATCCGCTGGCACCGGACTGGGCCAGCAACTTGAAAGAGATGGCCTCGAAGTTCAAGGCCGCCTTGAGGTAACACTATGGCGCCAACGCTTTTGCTGCGGCGAACACCAGTTCTTTGTTTAAAGGCGCCACATTTCTTGCAATCCATTCACGAACCTTTTGCCCTGCCGGGTGAGACTGCTTATAACTCATAAAATCGAGCTTCAAATCAAGGGCATCTGCAATTCTTGTGGCTAGTATGGGCCAGATTTCACCAATATCTCCCACGATGGGAAGACTGCCAGGAACTCTCGCAAATCCCGACATCTCCATCCTGAAAGGGATACGCATCAGTTTGGTCTTGGGAAGTCCTTTGTGGACGGCGTCGCTTACGGTCCCGGATTTACGTTCCTGTATCCACGCCTTTTCCAGATTGGGATCCAAGTCAATACGAACGATCTTCTTCTCCGCCAGGGAATAGGTCCAGCCCCCCTCCCAGTCTGCCCATATCCCGTGGCCTGTAAACCTTTCAAAGGGACCATCATGGATCTCTTGAGAGAGGGCAAGGGCCGATTCTACGATCACATCCGCACTATGGAGAAGCCTTGCGATGCGGAGGCAGCGCTCTGAGATGGATATGGAGTCTCCGATGGCTAAACCCACCTCTCCCCCTCCTACCAGCTGAGGAACTGTAACCAGTACAGGAATACTGCGTTCTGCACCAGCGCCTATCATTGTGCGGCGGTCGGCACCATGACCGGCCATCTGTTCAAAAGGGACCTGGCAGTGCTTTGCTATGGGAAGAATATCGCGGGCCAACTTTTCAGTGCGAAGTCCTGTGGGGTAGGCAATGTTTCCAGCAACTTTGATTATTGTATTCCCTCTGGCTCTGCGCAACCGGCGGTACAGGGTCATATCGATCGACATTTCTCGCTGAAGTTCCTCCAGCCGTGCCTTAGAAATCATGCTGACCTCAAAAAAGCCATCCGCAGGGAGTTTGTTTCTTTCAAATCCAGAGGCAATACCATCAATTCTTTTCACCTTTTCCAGTGTGCCCGCCATCTCATGGTTGATCACCGCAGAACTGGTCAGAACCCCATCCACAATGCCCTTATGAATCAATTCGGCGATAAGCGTGGTTACCCCCTCATGCAGGTTAGGGCCACTGCCCACCACAGCGACCACTTTGCCCCCTTTTTCCTTGGCCTGAACGATCCAGTCCACGGCAAGTTTTAACCTGCCTTTCACTTTTGAAGCGAGGCCTCTGTACACTTGTTCAATAGCATCCCTATCAATTGCCATGGATATGCTCCTTTGTAAACGTCAGTAGTCAGTTGTTTGTTGTCAGTGGGCAGTGGAAACAACGGACCACAGAAAACAGGCAAAAGGCGCTAAATGAGTTTGGCAATAACTTTTGCATGCTTTTCTGCCGCATTCTGGTTCTTCAGGACGGCTTCACGGGCCCGCTCTCCAGCGCTCCTCAAGGCATCAAGGTGCTCAAGAAACCATAGGGCCTTTTCCGCCAACATGTCAGGGCTTGAAACAGGGATGCCAGCCCCCACTTCCTCCAACAATGCCTTCGCGTCCAAGAAGTCTTCCATGGAGGGGCCGTAAAAGACTGCTTTGCCCCAGACCGCTGCTTCCAGGGGATTCTGTCCACCGAGGGGAACAAGGCTAGCCCCGCAAAAAACGATGGTCCCCACACTGTAAAGCTTAAAGAGTTCTCCAAAAGTGTTCATGATGACGACAGGTTTTGTGCGTTGGGTCCCGTGGCCATCCAGTTCGCTCCGGCGTTGATATTCAAAGCCGCGTTTTTCAAGGAGGGATTCGATCTCAGAAGTCCTTTCAATGTGCCTGGGGGCCATGACCAGAATCATATGGGGAGATTGGTTCAGGATTCTTTCATAGACATCCAGGATCATGCTCTCCTCACCTTCGCGGGTGCTGCCTGCAACGAAGACAGGTCGGGAGGCATCAAGATTCAAGATTTGTCGCATTTCCGTTTCCATTGCGGGGTCTGCCTGACTGGCAAGGAGATCGTATTTGGCGTTACCGTTGACCACGATTTTGTGCGGCTCGGCTCCCATCGCTTTAATGCGATCAGCGTCTTCTTGCAAGATCATGCTTAGGGCATCCACATATTTTAAGACCTGCCGAAAAAATGGCTTGAACTTCAAGTACCCCCCGATGGACCTCACAGAGATTCTGCCGTTGATCAAAGCGGTTTTGATGCCCATCCGTCTGGCCTCAACAATCCATGCTGGCCAGATTTCCGTTTCCAGGAATACCAGAACGTCAGGTCGCAGCCTGGAAAGGGCCGTCCTAACCGAGAAGATTGTATCTATGGGTGCAAAGACAATAGGAATATCCTTTCCAAAGGTTTCTCTCGCCAGTTCAATGCCATGATCTGTGGTTGAGGAAAGGAAGATTGAACAGTGAGGTATGAGCTTTCTGAGAGATTCCACAATAGGGGCCGCCACCTTCACCTCTCCCAGAGATACGGCGTGAAGCCATACTCGGGGCGATTCTGGAAGATTTTGAACCAGTGCGCGGGGAACAAGCCCCAGACGCTCTTTTAGGCCCTCTCTATGACGCCCACTTAGCCGTGTATATAACCAGAAAGGGGGAAAGCAGGAGATGAAAATGCCTGATGTCATTATGGTGTATGCTGTGTAGAGCGGATTCATGATTTTTTATGGACAAAATGTTTTCTACAGTTAAAATGGCCATCTGTCAAAGCTTTTGCTACCTTTGGCTTTCAGCTTAAAATCGCCTTTTCTAAGGAGGTCACCACAGATGTACTCGATCAAGACCTTGGAGATAAGGGGCTATCGCAATGAACAAGTACCCCATACATTTTATGAGCAAGAGGAGACCCCCGCGCAGTTGGCCTTGCTGCTGCCGGGAATGGGATACACCTCACACATGCCACTCCTTTACTATCCTGCACGTATTATGCTTTCCCTGGGGGCTGATGTGCTTGGCTTGGAATATGACTATAACAGACGGGAAGACTTTATGGCTCTTCCAGGGGATGAGCGAAAGCAATGGCTGCTTACGGATGTGACTAGCGCATGCCACACTATTCTAATGGGACGCTCTTATCAGGAAATAACGCTCATTGGAAAGTCTCTTGGGACCCGAGCCATGGGCCACCTGCTCACAGCAGACGCTGAGTTAAGGGAGGCCAATGCTATCTGGCTCACACCGGTCCTAAGGAGTGAAAGACTTTGCACGCAGATTATGGAATGGGGAAAACGATCCCTCATTGTCATTGGCACGGCCGACCCGCACTTTAATGAGGCCCTCCTTGATGAGATC
>JASFIT010000034.1:0-19310 GCA_050122535.1 Desulfobacteraceae bacterium
GATATATCACATGCTGCATATCATCGCTGGTTTGAGAAATCAACCTCAAATTCACTAGACATTTCAGATTCTCTCTCTGGGGCCGCCGCGCTTCGGACCGCTGTTTGTTCTGCTAATGTGGCCGGGAACAGAGACGATGGAAGGCAGCAGAAGATCCCTTAGAAAGACTTGACAACCCCCAGAAGAAAAGATAAAGACGGATACCCAGTATTCAATATATCAATACTCCACCTCACTTTTAGCGGAAGGGCATGATGGAACCCACCTTCTTACCGCTCACCGCTCACCATTCAAGAAATTTTTTCTTCCTTCATACAAAAGCATCTTTTCCCTTTTTTATTACATACCAGAGAAGTAGGAATCTTAAAACGGCTTTCAGTTTTGATGACAATTTGTTTTACTAACCTCCAGATCCAAGGAGATGGCAAGTGAAAGAGCAAAGAGAGGAGTAGATTATGAAAGAAGCGCTTACAGAGAGAGAAGAGAGAATGGCTGAACTCTTAAGGGAGACAACGGTTGCTCTTGGATGTGCCCTCATTGACAAGGTGGGCGAGGAGGAAGCCGCCAAGGTCTTTTCACAACTCATGGAGCAAAGGGTAGAGAAGATGAAGAGCAAGGGATTGCTCGGCAAAGGGTTCAAGGCTTTGGCTGATATGGTTCTCACAACAGCACCCATTTTCAAACAGGAGCTCACGTTTGACGTTGAGAATATGATCGCCAGGACGAAAGGGTGTGGTTTTTTGGAAGCTGGGAAGAAAATGGGTTATGAGAAGACACCTCTGTGTATTCGATGCAAGGCAAACTCGGATACGGTGCTTAATTATGTACTCCCGGGATACAAAAAGAAGATTGAAAAATCCCTTTGGTGGGGTGACGATGAGTGTTATATGACGTATCACAAAGAGGAAGACTAAAGACCCTTATTGAAGCACTGTCTTGAATCTTAAGAATATCATAGGTCCTATCATGTATCTGAAAGATTTGCTAAGTGAAGAAGAACTAGAGATAAAGCGTCTATTCAGGAAATTTGCTGATAGGGAGATCATGCCCAAAAGGCTGGAACTGGAAGAAGACGGAAACCTTGTCGCAAAGATCCTGCAGGATATAACCCATATGGGCGTCCTAAGAATGGGATACCCGAAAGAATTGGGCGGGGAGAAAAGTGAGACGGCCCCCTTTTACTTGACCATAGTGGCTGAGGAATTTTCCCGTGCTGATGCGGGCCTAGCAATGGCCATAGGCCAAGCATCAGGCAGACATCTGGGTCCGGCTATTGCCGTAAAGAACAAGGCTGTCGTTGATCGTTTCGTCCCCATTTATACGGGTGATAGGTTTGCCTATAGCTGTCTGGCCATGACAGAGCCTGATGGCGGTTGCGATGTGGAGAACTTCGATATGCAGTTCAGGACAATTCGCACCATCGCGAGGTTGGATGGAGATGAGTGGGTCATAAACGGGAGCAAATGTTGGCCAGCCAGCGCCGGGGTCGCGGCCATGTATCTGACGATCTGCACCACTGATCCTAACTTGGGAGAGGAGGGTATTGCGATTATCTACGTCCCGGCTGAGACACCGGGATTATCCTTTGGCAAGCCTGAGGCGAAGATGGGATTCAGAAGTGTCCAAAACGCTTCCGTCTATTATGATGATGTGCGGGTCCCTAAAGCGTATAGGCTGTCCGGTCCTGTCGATGACGCAAAATGGTTTAAGGCTGCCTGTTCCCACACGAAAACACATTCCAGTGCCATGGGCCTTGGGATCATGAAAGGGGCCTTTGATACGGCGCTTGAATACACTGGGGAGCGGATTGGTGGTGGTAAACCGGTGAGGCAGCATACCATTGTGGCGGGGATATTAGCGGATTTGGCCATTCAACTTGAAGCCTCCAGGGCCCTTGTCTACAACACAACCAGGATGCTTAATCGTCCGGAAATCTATGGTCCTGCATACTCTCTGGAAATGACGTCGAAATGCAACATTGCGAAGATATACACTGCCGATGCAGCCGTCTTCATCACCAACAAAGGTATGGAGTTAATGGGGTCCAATGGATATGCGCCTGAATACCACATGGAAAAGTACCTGCGCGATGCTAAGGCTTTGCAGTTATGGCTTGCGGGACAGCAAGTATCCAGATACGACATTGCCAGAGGGTATTATGATCTGAACACCGTTTAGTTCTCTCCCATGAACGCAAAAAATGAAAGAGGCCTGCAGATATGATTATTGAACAGCTTGTTAACGCTATCCAGATCGGAAGCACTTACGCTGTTATTGCTATTGCATTTACCCTGCTTATTGGCGTCCTCAACTTACTCAACTTTGCTGTGGGCGAAGTATTCATGCTCGGTTCCTTTATCGGGCTTACCCTCTTAACCCTGGGGCTTCCTATCTGGTTGACTTTACTGCTTTCCATGTTCTTGAGTGGGCTCATCTGTCTCGTTATTTATTATTTTTCCTTCGATCTCCTAAAAGGCTCGCCGGAACTTATCCCTCTTGTAAGTACTTTGGGTTTCAGCATATTGCTCCAAAATGCGGCAGGACTTATTTGGGGTACGGAGCGGCAGCCCTTTCCGGAATCTGTATCTTCTCAGATTATCAACTTTGGTCCAATCGCGGTCTCACCGGCTCAGATCGTCATCTTTGCTGTGGCCATCGTGTTAATGATCTCCCTTGATCAGTTTATTCAAAAAACGAGAACAGGTCGAGGTATGCGGGCCGTTGCAGAGAATCCTAATACAGCGAATATCTTGGGGATCAATTCGAGATGGGTTATCATTGTGACTTTCTTTGCCTCTGGCATGCTGGCCGGAGCAAGTGGCATTCTCTTCTCAATCAGTTACATTATCGTTGAGCCACTCATCGGCTTTCATGTGGGCATCAAGGCAATAGCCGCTATGATCGTCGGAGGATTAGGGAATATCCGTGGGGCTATCGCAGGGGGGTTTTTTATCGGTTTCATTGAAATCATGAGCATGCATTTTCTCGGTTCACAATTCAGAGACATTATAGTTTATGCATTGATTTTTGCCACGCTCGTA
The DNA here is from genome assembly GCA_050122535.1 of Desulfobacteraceae bacterium. Classification (GTDB taxonomy): domain Bacteria; phylum Desulfobacterota; class DSM-4660; order Desulfatiglandales; family HGW-15; genus JASFEQ01. The sequence goes on from JASFIT010000034.1 coordinate 3,042, forward strand.
GCAATGCCTCAAGGACTTATGGGCGTGGTGCAACAGGAAAAGGGAAGAATTTAGTGCTAAGTAGCTACCAGGAAGGCATCCTTATACTCCTTGGCATCAACATCCTGCTCGGCTGGAGTGTGTACTTACCCCTCTCAACCGCCCAAGCCTCTATCGGAAATGCAGGCTTCATGGCTATTGGCGCTTACGTCTCCTCTTATCTGACCCTGAATTTTGGCTGCCCCCTCTTCCTTGCCATAATCATCGGGGGCCTTACTGCGAGCATTGTCGGATTGCTCCTAGGCCTTCCAGCTTTGAGGCTCAGGGGCATATACCTTGTCATGGGAACCCTAGCCTTTGGCGAAATGGTACGAAATATCTTCCTGAACTGGGAGTTTTTTGGCGGGGCATACGGCATGAGGGGGATGAAAGGGACCTCCCTGCTGTTGGTCTATTTTTGGGTGTTTTTCGCTCTGTTTTGCTTCTATCTCCTCTCGCGCTCTCGCCTAAGACTCACCCTAGACTCTATTTTTGACGATGAACTAGTCAGCCAACTCACCGGTACCAATATTGTGAAAGTAAAGGTGGGTGCCTTTGGATCTGGTGCATTGCTGGCAGGCATCGCAGGGGGACTCTACGCCCATTATATGCGCTTTGTAGAACCAGGGAATTTTAGTGTTCTTCTTTCCGTCTATATGCTTCTCTTCGTCATATTCGGGGGAATGAGAACTTACTGGGGAGCCGTGCTAGGAGCAGCTGTCTTTACTCTAGTCCCTGAGATCTCCCGAGGATTGAAGGACTACAGGGGCGTTTTCTTTGGAGGGTTGATTATAACCTTCATGATCTTACGGCCAAAGGGGCTCATCACGCGAGACCTATTGAAAATGATTTTCTATTTTCCTAGAAAGAAAGACCCATTGGAGACAAACTAGATGCCTTCCACAGAAACGCCCATATTGGAACTTCATGATGTGTCGAAAAATTTTGGAGGCGTTAGGGCAGTCCATGACCTTACAATAGAGATGAAAGGCTTCGATATTCTGGGACTAATAGGACCCAATGGGGCGGGGAAAACAACCGTCTTCAATCTCATGACGGGCGTATACCCGTTGAGCTCTGGTTCCATTGTCTTTGACACTAAAGACATAAGCAATCTGCCCGCCCACCGCATCGTAGAATCTGGGATTGCCCGGACCTATCAAAACATCCGACTCTTCGAGAGCATGACGGTCTATGAGCACATAAAGTTCGGACAAAACTGCCGGGTTCGTCTAAGTTCTCATGGCTCCCGAAGAAGAGATTTGGAGAAGTCCTTGAAGGAAGAGGCAGAAGATATTTTGGATTTCTTGGGGATCAGGGATCTTGGAAACATGCCTGCCCACTCCTTGCCCTACGGACAGCAAAGACGGGTAGAAATGGCCAGGGCCCTCGCCAGTCAACCCCGACTGCTCTTATTAGATGAACCTACGGCTGGCATGAATGTCTCGGAAAAAAAAGAAGTGTTAGAAATTATGAGAAAGCTTCACGAAAAGGGCATCGCCATTCTCGTGATTGAGCATGACATGAGGGTGGTCAGACATACCTGTAACACGATTGTCATGCTAAATTTTGGGGAAAAGATTGCAGAGGGTTCTCCTGCGGAAATTTATAAGGATATAAAGGCGAGAGAAGTCTATTTGGGAAAGGTGTAGCTTTGTTAAAAGTAACCGCTATCACAGCCAGCTACGGCAATATCAAAGTCTTGAAAGGCATTAATATCGACGTGAAGGAAGGGGAACTTGTAACCATTGTCGGCGCGAATGGCGCAGGCAAGAGCACTCTTTTGAATAGTATTATCGGTGCCATAGGAATCGACGAGGGAATGATTCAGTTTCTCAATGGAAATATAGAGAAAGAGCCTTCATACCTACGTGTTCGAAAAGGGCTAGTCCTTGTTCCTGAAGGCAGGGCCATCTTGATTCAGATGAGCGTTTTTGAAAACCTCCTTATTGGTGGCTATGCAAGGAAGAATCAGGCAACTCTGAAAGCAGATGCAGAATCCATGTTTGACCGTTTCCCTCTCCTTAGAGAGAGAAAAGATAGCCTTGCCAGCGTATTGAGCGGAGGGGAACAGCAAATGTTGACCATTGCCCGGGCTCTGATGGCCAGGCCAAAACTGCTGATGATAGATGAGCCTTCCCTGGGTCTAGCGCCTCTCATGATACAGGAGGTCTTTCAAGTCATTTCCGACCTCAGAAACCAGGGGCTTACCATTCTCCTGGTGGAGCAGAACGCCGTACAAGCTCTCAAACTGGCAGACAGGGGTTATGTGATTGAGCAGGGAAACATGGTGGCACAGGATTCCGCAGATCAGTTGCTCACGAATTTGGAGGAACTGGAAAAGGCCTACTTTGGTGTGGAAGAGGCAGAAGACTTAGCCTAAGAAAGGGGGGGATAGAAGATCGGGATAAGGGAACAACAAGCGGTTAGAGGCGAAAAACAGAAACTTATTAATCAGGTTTTCGCTGAAAGGAGGAGAATGAGATGCAGACGTCGACTATAAAACAGAGTATTCTCTTTGTCTTGCTTGTGTCATGTTTTGTCTTCACACAAATTGCAAACCCAAAGCCCGCTTTGAGTAAGCCAGCAGGCCCAGAGATCAAGATCGGTTTTGCATGCGGTATGACCGGTTCTTGTCGAGACTGGTGTAAAAACAATCTCGTCGCCGTTCAAATGGCTATTGAAGAAATTAACAGCACGGGGGGAATAGATGGAGTTCCTATAAAAATTGTCGTCCATGACACGGCCAGTAATCCCGCTGAGGCCGCCAATGTGGTGCGGAAGCTTGCCACAGATGACAAGGTTCTGGCTATTCAGGGGCCATTTTACAGTAGCGAATGCGAAGTGGCCTTTCCGGTTGCAAATGAGCTAAAGATCGCCGCCATTTCACAGGCCTCCAGCAAACCGGGCGTTGGGGCTGCAAACCGACCATACGGATTCCGCAACTGCCCTGATGAGGCCACTGCCGCCAAGCCAGCCGCAAGAAAATTCATCCAGAAGTACAACGTACAATCGGTGGTCATGGTCCATGATGTGAAGGATGCTGTTTCAAGGGCTCTGGGTACAAAGGTATTCCCCCCTCTTTACAAAAAGCTCGGCATCAATATTGTTAACGAAGGGAAATATATCACCTATCAACATGGTGATTTTGACATGAGGGCCCAAGTGACCAAATTGAAGGGCTACAAGTTCGACGGTATTGTGTTCGGTGGTCTTTATATGGACTGCGCCACTTTTCTCAAGGAGGCTCGCAGGCAAGGGGTGAATCAACCCCTCATGAGCGGTGCCACCATTGTAAATGAGTATCTGATTAAGCAAGCTGGAAACGCCGCCGAAGGTGTTATAGCCCCTACCACATTCTGGCCCGAAATGCCTGGTGTGGCTCAGAGGTTCGTCCGAGAGTTCTATAAGAGGGCCGGCAATGTCTATCCGACAATTCAAGATGCGCACTGTTATGACAACATCTATCTCCTGGCGGAAATCATCAAGAACATGGGGGTGACTAACCGGCCGGAGGACCTGGCCCAGGATCGAGAAAAGATCATGAAAGGATTGACCGCTACCAAGGCATGGCCAGGGATCGAAGGCACAGTCGGCTTTGATGAAAATGGCGACGGCGTCGTTCAGGTTTATGTCATTGAACCCAGGGATGGCAGGTGGGTGGAGGCTAAGTAATCCTGTCATGTGGGTCCACTGTATATACGCTGAAGGCGCCACCTGAAAAAGAGATAATGTTTTGGCACCCTGGGGGGATCAAGACGGCTTAGAACACCGAACGCGTGGACCTAAGACGCCTTGACTCCCCGGTGCAAGAAGCAATTCAGGCAGCAGTTCGAGACTTGCCTAACCAAGAAGACCTGAAAAGGCAGGAAATCCAATTGATCGATGAGACGTACGCCCTTGTACAGCCCAAAGTGATTCATATGGGGCGAGGGGCCGTAAAGAGCCTCGGAGCGGAACTCACCCAAAGGGCCCCTAAGATGATCTTTGTTGTCACGGATCCCATGATACAGAGCTTGGGGATTCTGGACAGGGCACTCCACGGAACGGCAGCCTTTCGGGATCGGATGGAGCTGTTCCTCAATCCCCAACCAGATCCAGATATCTCGATTGTTGAGGGCTGTGCGTCCAGGCTCAAAAGAGAATCATTTGACCTCATCCTCGGGATCGGCGGTGGTTCGCCCCTGGATGTGGCAAAGGGTGCGAGTGCCCTGGCCGTCCATCAGGAAAGCGCCCGCAGTCTTCTGGGTAGAAACTTGCTGAAAAGGAACGCCCTCCCTACCATCCTCATTCCCACGACCTCTGGAACCGGTACTGAGGTCAGCCAAGCTGCGGTCATGGAGGTCCCGGAGGAGGAGACGAAGAAGTCCATTTGGGACCCTCGAATCGTTGCTGAAACAGCCATCGTGGATCCGGAGTTAGCCACTTTGATGCCCCCTGAGCTAACAGCGGAAACAGGCATTGACGCCCTGTACCACGCTATCGAAGGATTTACGGCCAAGACCTCCAATCCCATTGCCAAACTTTATTGTCTAGAGGCCATTAGGCTGATCGCACAATATCTAAGAAAGGCCTACAACAATGGAGAAGACCTGGGAGCGAGGGAAGCCATGTCCAGGGCTGCAACCTTGGCGGGAATTGGGTTTTCAAATGGGGGCTTGGGCGCTGTTCACGGCCTTGCCTTGGCCTTGGATTCGAGACAGGGCTTCTCTCACGGAAAGGGACTGGCCGTTTTGGGTCCATGGGTTATGAAGTTCAACAGCGTTGCCCATGAATCGATCTACACAACCATTGCTGAGGCCCTGGGCGAATCCACTCAAGGCCTCAGCACCCATGAAGCCTCTCAGAAGGCCTGCGATGCGGTGACCAGGCTGGCATTGGATGTGGGCATCTCCCCCTACCTGGAGAACCATGGAATCCAGAGCCAGGACATACCAGGGTTAGCCCAAAGGGGTTACCGGCTTTCCCAAAGGCTGATGCCTATGAATATAACGGAGATGAAGGAAGAGAATGTGTTGGAGATCTTCTGGAAGGCGTATGGGAAAACATAGGAAAAGAATCGTAGAAGGGACCAAGCCCTCTTCCTAGCCTATTGCACTCCTCAATCGTTCAACCCAAAACCGAAAGCCTCTACTCTATTTTGACGGCTTCATCCTTTGATGAGCTGCTATGTTTGGAATTTGACGTTCGATCTTAATGAGGGCAGGTTACGTATTAAGGGCGCCTCTTCTCGCCCGCTTCCCCCCAAGGTAGGCCTCGCGGACCTTTTCATTGGAACTGAGTTCTTCGCCAGAGCCTGAAAGAACGATCTTCCCGATCTCCAGCACATATCCACGATCAGCCACTTGAAAGGCCTTTCTGGCATTCTGCTCTACCAGGAGGATGCCGATATCCTCGCTTTTCAGTTCTTCGATCTTGGCAAAGACCTCGTTCACCAGTATAGGCGCAAGCCCCAAAGAGGGTTCATCCATCATATAGAGCCTTGGTTGTGCCATGAGGGCACGGCCGATGGCCAGCATCTGTTGCTCACCACCACTCAGGGTCTTCCCCAGCTGGCTTTCCCTCTGCTGGAGGACGGGAAACATCTGGAAAACCATGTCAAGGCTGCCGCTCAAGTCCTCACCCGACCGAATAAATGCGCCCATAAGGAGGTTCTCCAGGACAGTCATTTCGCTCAAGATTTCTCTTCCCTCCTGGATCAAGCAGATACCCCGCCGGACAATTTTGTGAGGTGGGACCTTGACGATGTTCTCTTCCTCAAAACGCACTTCCCCTCTGGTCGGTGTCAAAATTCCTGAGATGACGCTGAGAAGGGTGGTCTTGCCGGCGCCGTTGGCGCCGATCAGTGTGACAATCTCCCCCTTCTCCACATCCAGGTCGATGCCTTTGAGGACTTGTATGGCGCCGTAGCCTGCCTCAATGCCTTTGATCACAAGCATAGATCCTCACCCTTCTTCTCTTCCCAGATAGGCCTCTATAACGGCCTCACTGGCCTGGATTTCTTCAGGTGTGCCTTGAGCGATCAATTCTCCAAAATTGAGCACCGAAATGTGATCGCAGATCTCCATGACCACGCTCATGTCGTGCTCGATGAGAAGGACCGTCTTTCCCATGTCCCGAATCTCCTGTACCCTCTCCAGCAAATCCTCGGTCTCCGCCTCATTCATCCCGGCAGCAGGCTCATCCAGGAGCAAGAGCTTCGGCTCCAGAGCCAGGGCCCTGGCAATCTCCAGGCGCCTCTGCGCGCCGTAGGCCAGGCTCAGGCTCTGCTCCTTTCGCTTCTCCCACAGGCCCATCCTATTCAACAGCTCATTCACCTCGTCTCTGAATCTTTTTTCCTTTGCGCTAAAAAATTGAACCAGGCTCGTGATCCCTGATCGTGCCCTGATGTTCTGGGCCACCATGACATTTTCCTCCACCGTCATGGTGCCAAAGAGCCGGATATTTTGGAAGGTTCGGGCGACGCCCAATTTTGCAATTTTGTGAGCTCGGAGTTGGGTCAATTCATTCCCAAGGAATCGGATGGAGCCATCCGTGGCTGGTAAGAATCCTGTAATGAGGTTAAACAGGGTGGTTTTGCCCGCCCCATTGGGGCCGATGAGGCCATAGATCTGCTTTTCATCCACTTGAAAGCTGATGTCATTGAGGGCCCTCAGCCCACCGAAGTTCTTGGTTACTTCACTGATCTGAAGCATCTCAAGCGCTCGCCTTTCGGAAAATTCCCCCGATCCAGTCCTCCGTGTTTCTCACGATCTGCCGGGAGATGATCCCGGAGGGACGAAAGATCATCATCAGAACCAGTACCGCACCGTACAGACTCAACCGCCAGTCCGCCATGAAACGCAATGCTTCCGGGAGGATGCTGAAGATAACGGCGCCCAGCACGGCACCCCAGAAGGTATACATGCCTCCGAGGATGACGTAAAGAATCGCCATGGCTGAGATAAGAATATGGAAATTGCCTGACTCGATGTAGAACATGTAGTGGGCATAGAGGCCCCCGGCAATCCCCGCGACAAATGATCCGAGCCAGAATAACCCCAGCTTCAGGACCGTCACATTGAGTCCAATGGTTCTGGCCACCTCATGATCATCCCTGAGGGCATCCAATGAGCGACCCAACCGGGAATGGCTCAAGAGCCAGAAGAACAGGATTAAGACCAGAACGAAGCCGTATATCATGGGGAGGGTCGCTCCCACGGGTCCGCGGAAGCCATAGGCCCCGCCCGTGGGCTCAAAATTCATGAAAAAGGTCCGCACCACCTCGCCGAACCCAAATGTCCCCATGACAAAGTAAAGACCTTCAAGCCTCAGGAGAGGGATACCGATGAGAAGCCCTATGAAGCTGGACGTCAGGGCTCCGATGATCAGGGCGGGAAAGATGGGTAGGCCCATTTTAACGGTGAGATAGGCGGATGTGTAGGCGCCGATGGCCATAAATCCCGCATTCCCCAGAGAAACCTGATCCGTCATAATGATGGCATAGACGCTCAAGGCCATGAGGATATTGATGCCCATGAGGGCGACCACACCCTGTGTGTAAACGCTCAGACCCATGTTAGCTCCTGGGACGACTAATCGATTGCATAGTCAACTGTTATAAGAACAAGCCCTCATTGCGACTCCCGTTCTAGTCGGGAGGAAGCAATCTCGTTGTCATAAAACTGCGAACCTTTGGGCGCCCAGAAAAAGATTGCCGCGTCGTCCCGCCAGGCGGGACTCCTCGCAATGACATTATAATAGCGTCAATTTGTGTAAATACAGATTACGTTTCCTTAGTGCCAAACAGCCCCTCCGGCTTAAAGACGATAAAAATGAGAAATAGGCCAAAGAGGATAATATCCCTGTAACTTGCGGTGAAGTAGGCATCATTCATGACCTCGATGATCCCGATCATGAGCCCGCCAATCATGGCTCCCCTTAAATTCCCCACCCCTCCAATCACCATGGCCACCATACCGATAAGACCCTGACGGATGCCGATAAAGGGGGTGATCTGCAGGTAGACCAAGGCGGTCAAGACCCCTGCCACACCGGCCAGTGCGCCAGAAGTGAAGAAGGTGAAGATAATGACCCGGTTAATATCGACCCCCAAAAGGCTGGCCGTCTGTGCCTTTTCTGAAGTGGCCCGCATGGCGCGACCGAAGCGGGTCCTTCTGACGAACTGGTCAATTCCCAACATAAGTAGAATGGAGATGGCCACAATGAGGATGTCGATGGATGAGACCAGAACAGGACCCAATTGGAATTGGGCCACCTCTGTGGTCTGCGGATATCGGGAAGGCTCAGAGCCCCAGATCTGCGTTGTTACGTTCTGCAAGAGAATACCGAAGGCAATGGTACTGAGCAGAGGCATGAGGAAATGGGCTTTTCTGAGGGGACGGAAACAGGCACGTTCGATGATAATGGCCACGATGCCTGCACCCAGCATGGCCAGAATCAAGGCAAGATAAAGGGGGACCCCCAACCTGGCGAAAGTCAACCCCAGAAAGGCCCCGAACATAAAGACGTCACCATGTGCAATGTTGAGCATCTGAAGAAGTCCCAACACCAAGGTGAATCCTATGGCGAGGAGGGAATACGTGCTACCCAGGGTGAGTCCGTTGATGAGCTGTTGTAGGAACATCACTGGCTCCGAAAAGGGATATGAATGGGGCGGTCCAAATGACCGCCCCCAGTGATATTAGCGATCGATTATTGACCCGCGATAGGGACCCAATGACCTCCCTTGATCTCAAAGACATGGACGTCCTTGATGCCATCGCCCACGCAGTTAAAACCCCTGCTGGCCACACCTTTGAAGTCCCTGAGAGCAGCCATATAGTACATGAGCTTATCCCGATCCATTTGGAGATCTGCGGGCTTGTTGCTGACACACATGTGTTTAATGGCCTCCACGATCATGAAGACGGCATCATAGCCGTTCACCGGATAATAATCCGGTGTCGCCGTGAATTCGCTTGTATACATGGTCTTGGCCCGCTTCCTGTAAGCCTTAACGAACTCCTTGCTCTCGGGGGTGTCCAGGTCGATGTTCCAGATGGTGCCAGAAAAGGTCCCTACCACGGCCTTGCCCCCAAGCTCGGGGACCTCTCCTTCCATAATGGGAGCCGTGCTCATAAATGGCTGTTTCATGCCCTGTCTTCGAGCTTCGGTGATGATGTTCAGGGCGTCGGGGCCCAGGGCGCCCATCCCGACCCCATCCGGGTTCATGGCCTTCAATTTGGTGATCTGGGCCCTGAACTGGGTGTCGTTGGTCTGATAAGTGACGGGTTTATCCCCTGTAATGACCTCGATCCCCTGTGCCTTATATGTAGGTGGAAGGACCTTGGTCCCCACGGCCCGGGATACGGCGTCCTTGATATCCGTGATGATGGCCACCCTCTTGATGTTGTATCTCTTTTTCCACTCCCTGATCACAGCCACTGCGATTTTGTCTTCTGTCAGGGTATTTCGAAATGCATAGGGTCGGTTTGCAGCAGCCAGTCCCGGTTTGGAAGAGGCCACGGCGATCTGGATGATCCTGAGCCTGTTGCCCAAGGGAAAAGTGGTCTCCCCCACAGAACTGTAGTGGGGACCCACGATCCCGAGGACCTTCTGGTCTCCGGTCAGCTTACGCACGGCGTTCACGGCCTCCTGGGGATTGCTTGCCGTATCCTCAATATATAACTTCAGAGGAACGCCATTCACACCTCCCCTGGCGTTGATCACATCCACGGCCGCCTGGGCTCCGATCGCTTCCCGTTTGCCCACATTGGCGCCATGGCCCGTGATGGGGACAGCCGCACCGATCTTTATCTCTGGCCCCTCTAGGGCCTGGACGGCAGGGGCTGGATGAATCGCCAGGACATAAGCCAGAACAAAAATAATTAGGGTTATTGTAATGCTTGTTTTCCTCCTCATAGTCCACCTCCTTTTTATGGTTAAGACAAACGATCATCTTGTTACCAGCAAAAGTGCTCACATGATATTGACTCTCGTATCACCTCCTTTCCGGCCCTATCCCCCGCTCACGGGCAAATAGATCATGACACTATCCCCTTCTTCCACCCGTGTTGTCAACTGTTTTTCCGGTGAAATTCCAATTCCATTTAGCATAACTATATGGGTTTCCAGCAGTTTCTCTTCTTGGCCAGATGTAGCCCCTTCCCCAAAAGATGCCTGATGGCCTTTTGCGAAGCGTTCAGCCACATCTCTCACCGTCGTTCCAGAGGGGAACTCATAGTCCTCTCTCCCTTCCAGCTCCTTCCCATTCACAACGCCCTGGAATTTAACGGTCACCCTTGGCACGGGCCAAAATCCCCCTTCCCTCCTCAGCCAGTCCCAGCTTATCTAGCACCTCAGGCGTGGGCACCCCATTAGTGTCCCAGTGGCGCGCCCTATAGTAGTCCTGAAGAAGCGGTTCAAGCTCCACCACATGCCCTTTTGCTGGACCTTCCTGCATGGGTTCTCTCAAGAGCCTAGGTGGCAGGGTGTCATCCGCCTTTGTGAATCCTTCACGCAGGTTAAACAACCTCTCCAGATTCCAGATTCGATCCCCAGTCTCCAGTAAATCCTCGGAAGTCCAAGACTTCCCCAATGTACAGGAGACGAGTTGGGCAAGGTCATTCATGTCCATGCCATCGTTGTGGGGAGGAAAGACGCAGACTCCCAGAGCATCCAGGGCGGCCGTCTCGTCCTGGGTCTCTTTCACGACAGCCCCTTTCCCTTCAATGGATAGAGGATCGATGTAAGGTGGGGCCCCGAAGGTTTCCCTGGAGATGAGGCCCCTTTCATGACATCCCCCCCTTGGTGAGGTAGCATATTCGATTCCCATTCCCTTGGCCCCCCTCGGGTCATAGGCGGCCAGCTCCAGCCCCTTCACGTGCATGGCAAAGCTTTGGGCGCCTCCTCCAATCCGCTCTGACGCCCTACGGACACCCTCTCCCAAGAGGTCGCCGATTCCCTCACGATAACCGATTCGACGAATCATCTCCACCATGGCTGCATGGTTGCCAAACCTTAGATCCAGATCTTGAATCTCTTCCTTATTTAGAAGTCCCTTCTGCACACACTCCATGGCAAAGGCAATGCTGTTTCCCGTGGAGATGGTATCAAGCCCCAATTGATCGCACAAACGGTCTGCGGCTATGATGGCATCAATAGAATTATTTCCACACTGGGCCCCAAAGGCCCAAAAGGTCTCATATTCAGGGCCTTCAGTGGTGATGTCCTTATAGGATCCATCTGTGGCTTGCGTCAAGTTTCCGCAGGCCACGGGACAGTCATGGCAGGTCACGGGGCGTATGACCCGTTTCTGTTGCTCCAGATGATTGACCTGGTCGATCCCCTCAAACACACCCCCCTGGAAATTGCGGTTCGGGAAGAGACCCCTTTCATGGACCAGCACAAGATTCTTGGGGGTTCCATATTTTCCAAACACTTTGAGCCGATCGATCTCAGGAACCTTTTTTCGAATGGCCATCTGCAGTTCCTTGAACTTCTCCGGCTCCGCAATGGGAACTTTTCTCTCTCCATGGACCGCTATGGCTTTCAGATTTTTGGAGCCCATGACAGCGCCCCCGCCTCCCCGGCCCGCTGCACGTTTCCCGCTTATGACACAGGCCATTCGTACAGCCCTTTCACCGGCCGGGCCGATGCAGGCAATCTCCAGCCGAGGCGTGCCCAGTTCCTCTTTGATGGCCCCTTGGCACTGCTCCGTGGTCATACCCCACAAATGAGAGGCCTCTCTAAATTCAGCCTTTCCATTGATAATCGACAGATAGACAGGCTCCTCGGATCGGCCCTCTATGATGAGACCATCATATCCTGAGCGACGGAGGCCAGGTCCAAAATACCCGCCTGCCAGGCTCATGAGGATGGTTCCAGAAAGGGGAGATTTGGTCATCACCGTGTATTTGACACACCAGGGGGCACCCGTGCCGATCAAGGGACCCGCAAGGAATAGGAGCTTGTTTTCTGCGCTGAGGGGATCCGTGGAGGGCTTTAACGCATCAAAGAGGATCTTGGCCCCAAGGCCTCTTCCTCCCAAGAATTTAAGAATTAAGGAGAGATCAATCTCTTCTTCTCGAGCCCTATGTTGACTCAGATCGATCCTGAGGAGTGGAAAGGAAGGGTTCATTGTCAAAAAGAGCGACCGTCTAAAAGGTGCTCCCCCACACCACGGACTTTTTCTTCTTTGACGCCAACTCAGCCATCTCCTCTATGGGGCCAAAGTCCATGCACTTGGTCATGCAATGGTGCACACAGGCTGGCTTCAATCCCTGCGTGACGCGATTCATGCAGAAATTGCAGAACTCGGTGGGAATGGGCACGTATTCGATGACCCTTCCGCCATTCACGTCATAGGTCCGCTCCACGATGCGAATGCCCCATTGGTTTAGCTTCAGGTTATGTTCCTGTTTGCAGGCCATCTCACAGGCATGGCAACCGCTGCACCAGTCATAATCAATATAAAGTCCGTATTTCATAAGAGGCTCTCCTTCTGATAAATCCCTTCTATGCCCTCATCCGCCTTATAGACCTTGCACATGATGGATTTGTACTGTCCCCCGCCAAATCCGCACTTGGCCTGAGTTCCATCCGGAATCAGCGTGTTGATATTCACCTCCCAGAGGCCAAAGAGCTCTTCAGCCTTTTTCTCTGGGAGCCACCAACCGTGTGGGGACTGAACCACCTTTGGGTGGATGCCATGGAAGTATCTCGCCTTTCGCTTGCAACGCCCATGGGGATTCTCTAGCCAGACCCAGTCCCCATCGTTGATGCCGAGGAAGCGTGCCGTGTCTGGATGGATTTCCACCACGGGATGGGGTTCCAGTTCTCTCAAAGGCTTGATGTTCCGATGCTCTGCATGAAAATAGAGGACGCTCCGCCGCCCTGTGGAGAGGATCAGAGGATATTCTTTGGCCAGCTCAGGAGTGCTGTAAGGGCTCATGTGAGGTTCTTCATAGGAGGGAAGGGGATCGTAGCCCATCCTTTCCAAATGGGTGGAATAGAGTTCCACCTTGCCGGTAGGCGTATTGAAGCCCGGTTTCCCATCCTTTCGCAAGAGGCCTTTCTCATGTCTTCGATAGGGTTGCGTTGGATGTCCTTCTGGTGGAAAGACCCAACCCTTCTCCTTCAGTTCATCGTAATTCATGCCAGAGGGTTTCAGGAAATCATCAAAGAGCTCGCGCAAGTTTTGCCATTTCAGGTTGGGGTTAAAGCGCCTGGCCATCTCAAGGCACACCTCTTCATCCGGTTTGCAATCGGGCACATCAATGGACTTCTGCATGGCGTTCAGCGGTGTCCACCAGGCCCTGATGCCATCCCGCTCCGCCATGGACCCCGCGGGAAGGACCACATCGGCCAGGGCCACGATGGTTGGGTTCATGAAGACATCTGAGGTGATGATGAAGTCCAGACGATTGAGCGCCTCCTGATACTTCCTGGGGTTCGCTGCAGAGGTGAGCATATTATTGCCGGCGATCCAGGCGCCCTTTAAAGGGTAGGGCTTGTCCGTGAGCATGGCTTCCAATACCATGTCCGCCTGGGCCCGCCAGTGAAATTCCTTGGCTACAGGGTACTCTTCGATGCCAATCCGTTTGGCCATTTGCTCTGGGGGCATCACGTCACCGTAATATTCGGCAATGGCTTCCTGACTCATGGGATAGGGAGGCACATCATAGGCCATCCTGGCGATGGCCATACCCCCTGGAATTTCGATGTTTCCGGTAATGGCCCAAAGATGAATCACGGAATTGGCCACTTGTGCGCCTTCCGGTGCCAGATCCACTGGTACGCCCCATTGGATGGAGGCTGGATGGCTCGTTGCAAAGAGCCTTGCCGCCTGGATAATCTTCTCCTTGGGAATCCAGGTAATCTGAGAGACCTTCTCCGGCGGATACTCCTGGACCCTTTCTGAGAGTTTGTCAAAACCATGGGTCCATTTTTCCACGAACGCCTTGTCGTAAAGGCCTTCATTGATGATAACGTTGAGGAGACCCAAAGCAAGGGCCCCATCAGTGCCCGGCCGAATCTGAAGCCAGATGTCTGCCTTTGAGGCGACCCAGGTATAAATGGGATCGATGACAATCGACTTACTTCCCTGCTTCATACAGTCTATGACCCAGGCTGCCATGAACCCGTCATTACAGGTATTGGCCGGATTCTGACCCCAGATCATGATGGTTTCGGGAAGCTCATATTCTGGATGGGCATACCGTTCCTGAAAGAATTGTGAACAGTCGGGCACGGTGTAGTCTCCTTGGGTCATGCGCATGCAGACGAGCCTGGGGTGGAAGCAGGAATTTCCTGTAAGCCCCCCTTGAAGCCAATTGGGGCTGCCATAGGAGTAGGCCACCAGCAGAAGCCAGCCGCCCACGTTCCTTCCCGTTCCCTGGATGAAGACCATAGACTCGGCACCATGCTCGTCCCGTATCTGCCCCATTCTATTCTCGATGAGCTCATAGGCCTCTTCCCATGAGATCTTCTCCCATTTGTTCTCCCCCCGCTTGCCTATGCGCTTCAGTGGAGAGCGAAGACGATCAGGATGATAGATGAATTCAGTGATGGCCAGGGCCCTTGGGCAGAGCCTGCCGTTGTTGTAAGGATGGTCGGGGTTTCCCTCCATCTTTATGAGCTTTCCATCCTTTATATGCATAAAGACCCCGCACCCTCCGTGACACCCGGGACCGGCAGACCAGGTCACGGTTCTCACGATTTTGTCCGCTTCTGTGTTGTTTTTCATTTCTGGTGCTCCTTTCAGCCCTTTCTTCCCAAAATAGGGCCTTTCAGAATGCCTTAGGCGGCCATTATCAACTGACCAATAACATTTGATGGGTCATATAGGATTAATGGACATCTCCTTGTAATGTCAAGCCTTTTCCCCTCTCCCCCCAAAGAAATCGTTGCAAAAAGAAGAGATGGGTGGCTCGTAATAAGGAGATACTACTGAGCCATATGATGTCTTTTCTCCTTTATCAAAAGGGTACCCAAAAAAGCGATGAGGGCCATGATTGCTGAAAGGATAAAGGCCAATCGATAGCTCCCTGTCTGATCAAAGATCAGGCCTCCCACATAGGCCCAGAAGCCCCCGGCCAGGTAATGTATGGTGAAAATAAACCCTGACAGAAGACCGATGTGAGAGAAACCATAGAGCCTTCCCAGGAGTATCGGCGTGAGAGGGGCTGTGACCAGGTGGGTGAAGCCAAAGGCCAGAGCCAGGATATAGAAGGAGACCAGATTCTGATACTTCAGGATCATGAGAAAGAGAAAGACGCGCATTACAAATGTGATGGCGATGGGAATTCTCGTTCCGATCAGATCCGAGGCTGGGCCAGCAATAAGGATTCCCCCCAGACTCATCAATCCATACCAGGCAAGCATGTTTCCTGCCGTCGTGGCTGAAATGCCATGATCCGTCACCAGGGGTATCAGGTGGGTAGCGACCAGGAAATCCCCGCTCCCACAGATGAACATCACGACGAAATAGAGCCAGTAGGAAAAGGTCCCCATGGCCTCTCGTAGGCCCAGATCTTGAGTGTTCACACGTGTGGAATTCTCGTCTTCAGATTCCCTCTCCTTGTCTCCATGCCCGAATCCCAAAGGCTTGAAGCCCAGATGGTGTGGATCCCCTTTGATCACCACCAGTGCGAGTACAATATTCAATAGGAGCATGACTAAACCGAGAAAGAAGTGGGCTGGTCTCCAACCGGCCCGCAAGACGACAATTGTAATGACGGGAACAAGGACAAACTGCCCTAAACAACTGCCGGAAAGCGCCAAACTTGTGGCAAGACCACGGCCTTTTTCGAACCACTTGCTTATCACGACTGCCACCAGTGAAAGGGAAGTTCCACCCAAGCCAATGGCGGCCAGGAATCCATAGCAGATGTAAAATTGCCAGAGGGAATTGATGAGTGAAATACTCATGTATCCCACAGAAAGAAAGAGGGTAGAGATGACAATGACCCATTTGGGGCCATACCGGTCGTAAAACCTCCCTATGACCGTAAGAGAAAGGGCAAAGAAAGTCATATAGAGGAAAAAGGCGAGAGACATGGCGGCCCGACTCCACCCAAATTCTCCAATCATCGGTTTGAACATGACACCGATGGAGAATCGGGCCCCTGCGTTGAAAAATAGGATGACGAAGCCGGCAGCAAGGACATACCAACCATAGAAGAGCTGAAATTTGGGTCTTACTTCTTCTGAAGGCATCACATTTCCTGACCGTATTGCTTAGTTGGGGAAAACATGGTCACATTAACG
>JASFIT010000035.1:0-19054 GCA_050122535.1 Desulfobacteraceae bacterium
ATACCAGGTTCATCTAAAATTTTCAGTGATGCTTGGTCCAGCCATTTAACCTGCTCCATATCGAGCCGCTCATAGGGTTTGACAAGGACTCCCTCTCTATAATTTTCTGTCACCTTTTCCCCTTCTGATCTTAGTCTGATTTCTTATTACGAAAGTGCCGGGTGTAACGTCGACAATGCCGATCTTTGCCCACTAAAACCTCAGCGGTCTTCACCGCTCCCATCAGTTCTTTAACGAACGGATCCATGATGACTGCATCGAGACCAGCGAGAGCAGCCATATGCAGAAATGCTGCATTGAGTTTAGCCCGACCAGGAAGGCCGTAGGACACGTTAGATAGGCCCATCAAAGTCTTGGCCATGGGGAACTCTTTCTTAATTGCGGATAATGTATCCAACGAAACCAGACCTTGCTTAATATCCGTGCTAACGGGAAGTACCAGGGGATCGAAATAGACGTTTTCAAGCGGCAGCCCTAATCTTAAGCAGACAGAAGCTATCTTTCTGCAAGCGGTCAATCGATCTGTCGTCGTCTTAGGGATGCCTTGGCCATCCATGGCCAAGGCCACTAAAGGGGTTTGGTAATGCACGGCAAGTGGCAAGATTTCTCCTAAACTCTTTTCCTCAGCCTTGGTTGAGTTAATGAGCGTATACTTACCATCCCTTGCTTCAAGCCCTGCCTCCAAAACCAGGGCATCTGCGCTGTCAATACAGAGGGGTGTCTCCACCTTTTGTTGGATTGTCTCGACGGCCCATGCCATTGAGGCAATCTCCTCTTCATGGGATCCCAGACCCGTGGCAACATTCACATCAATATGATCAACTCCTTCGTTGGCTTGTTTTTGGGCCAGTTGCAGGAGTTTCTTTTCGTCCCGCTCCTGGATGATGGATCTTACAGCAGGGATAGTGGCATTGATTTTTTCTCCAATGATTATCATAAGGCGACTTCCTCCTTTAGAATTACTCCATAATGAAGGGCCTGAGTCCTGGAATCTCTTGCTTTATGCGCTTTCTAATCGCTTCGGGGATGACGGATGCAGGCGCATTAGCAAGAATTTCCTGTACCTTTTCAGTAGCTCGCCTCTGAGCATCTTTGGCGCCTGCGTTGCGCCACTTTTCGCGGTTTTCCCTATCGCTAAATTTTGGTCGATATAGCTCGGAGCGCATGTGCCGTCTCGTGTGGGGTGCGGAAACAAAATGCCCTCCCGGGCCTACCTTCTTAATCAGGTCAAACGCGAGCGTTTCATCATCTACCTGGATACCTTCTACTGCCCGCATGGTCATACCGATAATCTCGTTATCAATGACAAGTTTGTCGTAAGATGCGGTCATGCAGAACTCAAGAAATCCGGCTGCGTCATGTATCAAGTTCCCACCCGCTAGAGCGACCATCAGGGTAGTAATAGCAGATTCATATCCCGCCTGCGAATCGTTCACTTTTGAATCGGACATTCCAGCGGTCGCATAATAGGGTAAACAGTAGAATTGGGCCATTTGGGCTGCTGCGGCATTCATGATTCCCATCTCCACGGCCCCCGAAAGGTACTTCATATCCCGGAGGTCAGTTATGGAAGAGATGCAACCATAAATGGTGGGAGTACCCGGGTTAGTAAGTTGGGCCAGCATGACACCGGCCAGCGAGTCCACATTTTGGATCACAAGGTTCCCGGCTAAGGTAATGGGTGCTGTGGCACCACAAAGGGGTTCCGCTGGTACCACCACCGGGATCCGATTTCGGGCTGCCTCCATGGTGAGTTGGGCATAGATTTCATCCAGTTTCAGGGGGCTGATGGAGCACGTCACGAGGGAGATGAAGGGCCGATTCCTGAGCCTGTCGGGAGAGCCTGCGATGATCTCTGCCACCTTGATGACATTTTTCACTCCTTCGACCGTGTAAACACCGCCCATTACATGTTTTCGGGTGTAATTCAGAGCGGCGCCGAAACGGTTTACGTCTACATCTTCCTGGGGGAGATCACTAGGATACACATTGAGCATGTGGAAATGGATATCATCAAGCGTTTCCACAAGGCGGGCCATATTGATCACGTCTTGGAGTGTCGCCCTCCGCGAGCCTTCGCTTCCTGGATCTTGGACATTCAAAGCGGTACCCCCTGTGCCCAGGTAAACCTTTTTGCCGCCAATCTCACAGTCCAGCTCCCCATCTTCCGCTCTTCCGCAAAGGCGAACTACAGGAGGTGCCTTTTGGATCAAATCCTCCACCAGACCCGGAGGAATCTTCACTATGGAGCCGGTCTGATCCAACGCCCCACCAGCACGCCGAAAGAGCTCCCTTGCTTCAGGGAGGTTTACCTGGACGCCCACTTCTGAGAAGACTCTCAGGCTGGTTTCATGTATCTTTTTAATTTCTTGGTCAGAAATGGGCTTGTACTGACCCCCGGGCAAACCTTTTCGCAGCTTCATCTTCAAATCCCCTATTCCCCGATTCAGCAGAGAAATTCTGAATTATTTCAACAGGATCTCCTCACAATACAATCTCGCTTTTCACATTCTGAACAAGGATTATAGGAACGTACAGGAAGGCTCACACAGGAAGGAATTACCCCGAAGACCCCTGAAATCGATTTGCGGGGCAGCATGAGGCAGGAATCTGTGAGTTTGACTTTTAGGTGGAATAAATCGAATACGCTGAAGAGTTTTTTCTGATCTGACAATGGCCAGTCACAATATCCGGGACTGAAAGGTAACGTGACCCCTTTACCTTCCATTTCGTATTTGCTCATCATGCGTCGATGGAACTTTTCGACCATATTCTCTACGGCCACTGACCCCATTGCATCTAAGATATAAGCCTCTGAGAGACGATTTTCCTCCATGAGCCTCTTGGTTTGGCCTTCAACTTTATTGCCAACTGTGGCGATAAAACAAACGATTTCCTCACAATTCTCCATGCTTTTTGAAAGCTTCCGGCTCCTAAGCGATAAGCCTCCGCTGAGATGGACAAAATCCCTGCTGGCCATTTCAATCTTATCCCGCCGATAATACAAGAGGGGTTTCAAGAGTTCTGAGAGCTTAACTTTCAATTTCTCCACTTTCATCTTGACATTGTGGGAAAATCTGGGAGATTTCTTGCCCCCAAAAAGTCTGGCTAGCTCACTTGTTTCTAGAGTCGGCTTGACTTCTATTCTGGTCATGCTTCGCGACCCTGGAAAGTTGTTTTTGTGGAAGCCCCCCTGAGTCATTGGTTGCTTGCATCCCACGCCAAGGTCTTCAAGGAGCCATAGGGCATCCTGGTGCACCTGGGGAAGCATCTCTATTGTTTCTTCTCTGAGAAGAGACCTTGATCTTTTCTCTTGTTCCTTATTCATATGTTTGCTTTTGATTTTATGCTGGTGGGAAAATTTTCTTTGCTGCAGAATGCGGTCTAGAAAATAAGTCCCTGATTTTACTGATAAAGTTTCAGCACAAATTATTTCAGCTGAAATCTTTATAGCTCAATCAATTTGTCTTGTCAAGGGGGATGGCAAAGAAGCATAAACTAAAGAAGCTTGTAAAATCAATATATTATGGTATGGCGAGTCATTTTAAAGGAAGAATGTTTTGACAAAAATAGGCAGGGCTCAAGTGATCTGATCGACCTCCAAATCCTGGACGTCGAGCATGTAGGTCAGCTTTGTGAGGGCCTGAACGATCTTTTCTATTTCGTGGGGAGGGAGCTTCTGGAGGCCGTCCACAATTTTTTCCTGAATAGGGGGAGGGGCGTGTTCAGCCAGTTCTCTACCTTTGTCCGTCAGTGTCACCGTGATCACCCGACGGTCCGTTGAAATCCTGGATCTTTGTACGAGACCTTTCTGCTCCAATCGGTCTATGATCCCGGTCACCGTGCTGGAATTGACCATAATGCATTTGGCGATCTGGGAGGGTGGCAGAGGACCGTTTTCATAGAGGGCGAGGAGGCTGGAGAGTTGAGGGGCACTGACTTGGTACTTTTTGTTGAGTTCCTTGTTATATAGATAGCTCCCCTGCATGAGTCTTCGGATCAACCAAACGATCTCTTTGACGTGGCCTTGGTCATTCTTGACCGGTGTCCGGTTAAAGCTGTTTTCGCTGTTTAAAACCATACTGACTTACCTTTTCAGCTGGGGCTCTTTTTCTCTATCTACGCAGCACCGGAAATCTAAGCCTTTACTGACTCTGTGTCAATACGCAGCCATTTCAAATCTTCATTTTCCTGCTCAAAAAGACAGAAAACTAAAGGTCCCTTGCAGGATGAGCCCGTAAAGTGATATCAAAGTATTTTAATACGGCGAAAAGCTTACAGCAATATAATTTTCGTGTCCTCTCATAAAAAGTCATGATCCGACTATCCCACGTCTCCAAGTCATTCGACGGCGGCCTCTCCCATGCGGTTAAGGATCTCTCTTTCCAGGTGGATGAGGGAGAGACCCTGGTCCTGCTTGGCTCTTCCGGCTGCGGCAAAACCACCACCCTGAAGATGATTAATCGCTTGATACAGCTCAGCCAAGGAACCATCGAGGTGGATGACAAAGATGTCATGGAACAGGACCCAGTAGCGTTGCGAAGGCGCATTGGGTACGTTTTTCAGGGCATAGGCCTCTTCCCCCACATGACCATTGAGCAAAATGCGGGACTGGTGCCCTCTCTTCTCGGGTGGTCTGCCAAAAAGAGACGGGAGCGGGTGCAGGAACTGCTAGACCTTGTGGGTTTGCCCCCCGTGGATTATGCCGAGAGGTTTCCGGATGAACTCTCAGGAGGGCAGCAGCAGAGGGTGGGGGTAGTCCGTGCCCTTGCCGCGGATCCTGACCACCTTCTCATGGATGAACCCTTCGGCGCCCTCGATGCCCTGACACGCGAAACCCTTCAGCAGGAATTATTGACCCTGAAGAAGCAACTCAAGAAGACCATTATCTTTGTAACACACGATATTTTCGAGGCGCTCCTCATGGGTGACCGCATAGCCATACTCCATGAAGGCAATCTGGAACAGATTGGGACTAAGAAAGAGATCCTCAGCACCCCTGCCACACCATTTGTCAGGGACCTCTTCTCCAAACCCGCCAGGCAACTGGCTGAGGTCAAGGAGACAATGTGATGGGTTCAGAGCCTTTGATCACCTATGTGTCCAGTCGCCTGCCAGAGCTCTGGCTTCGCACGGGTGAGCACCTTATATTGACGGGGTGCTCCACCCTGGTGGCCATCTTCATCGGAGTGCCCCTTGGGATCCTTGTCTTCCGCACGGCATGGTTAAGGGGACCCACCCTGGGCGCCGTAGGGATTCTTCAGACCATTCCCAGTCTCGCCATGCTCGTCTTTCTTCTGGCTCTGCTACAGAAGATCGGCGCCATTCCTGCAATCATTGCTCTAACCCTCTATGCGCTACTGCCCATTGTTCGCAACACGTTGACCGGGCTCGAGGGGGTACCTCCTGAAGTGATGGAAGCCGCCAGAGGTATGGGCATGACGGAATACCAGGAGTTCAGGATGGTCCGTATCCCCTTAGCCACTACGGTCATGGTGGCGGGTATCCGAACCGCCGCTGTTGTGGGTGTGGGTATAGCCACCCTTTCTGCCTTTATTGGCGCCGGCGGGTTGGGACAGTTTATTAACCGGGGTCTTGCCCTTTCCAACACGAGGCTAATCCTTCTCGGCGCTATTCCTGCCGGTCTTCTCGCCCTGATTGTTGACTTTTCCATTGGCGCCTTTGGATGGGGGCTTAAGCCTGAAAGGAAGAGGGAGAAGAAGGGATCGCTCAAGGCCATTTTGAGGCCCTTAGCACTCGCCATGCCTATTCTCCTGGTCCTCGTTGGTGTTTTTTCCTATTACACAAGACCCTCTGTGGGACGCGACTTGGCAGCCCGGTCAAGAATCCAAACGGGGACCATCAGGATCGCAACCAAGAATTTCACCGAGCAACTTATACTCGGAGAGATCATGTCTCAACTTATTGAAGCCAGGACGGATCTCATTGTGGAACGCCGTTTCAACCTGGGGGGCACCATGATCTGCCATGAGGCCCTTGTTAATGGGCAGATTGACCTATATACGGAGTACACGGGAACCGGGCTAACAGCGATCCTTAAAGAACCGGTCATATCCGATCCAGCAAAGGCATTGCAGTATGTATCACACGCCTATCGTGAGCGTTTTGGGGCAGAGTGGCTCAGGCCTTTCGGATTTAATAATACGTACGCCATCACCGTCCGTAAAGTGGATGCACAAAGACACAAATGGATCAAGATTTCTGATTTTAGAGAGGCCGCCCCAGGGCTTCGAGCAGGCATCACGGCCGAGTTCGCTGAGAGACCTGACGGCTACCCAGGACTGCAGAAGATGTACGGCCTGCAATTCGGGGAGGTCCGTGACATGGACCCTGCCCTCATGTACGAGGCCGTGTCCAAAGGAGAAGTGGACGTGATCTGTGCCTTTGCCACAGACGGCCGTATTGCAGCCTATAATCTGAAACCACTTGAGGATGATCTCCAGTTTTTTCCCCCTTACCATGCGGCTCCCGTCATTAGAAAAGATTTCATGCAGGCACACCCAGAAGTTGGTGACGTGCTGTCCCTTCTGCAAGGGCTTCTGGACAATGCTGCAATGCAGCGTCTCAACTTTCTGGTGGATGGGAAGAAACAAAGGCCGGCTGAAGTGGCAGAGGCATTTCTAAGGGAAAAAGGGCTTCTTTAGGCGAGCGAGGCGTCTCAGAATGGGGAAAGAGGATCGGAGATTTGACATTTTCTAAGAATAGATTATGTTAAAGATAATTTAGGTTAATTCAGCAAGATGTCAAATATTTTTCTTCACTACAGGGTCGCCCGCGGCGGCGACCAGGAAGAGTGGGCACGGTGGCCCGCTCTGCGTAGGCTAGAACTTAAAATGTTACCGCAGAATTAAGAGGAGAACGTTCTCATGGAAGAAAAAGAAGAGAAAAAACCTGAGGAGCAGGTGAAGAAGAAAAAGAAGAAGGAAGAAGAACTCCCCTTCTGCACCACGGCCCCCAGTGCAGAGCATTCCAGGGCAGACGAAGAGGATGAGCCCTGCGACGATTTTCGTGATAGCGAATGAGATAGAAAGGCTTTAGGGAATGAATACCTTGGGGCCTGAAGATTTGACCCTGAAAAAAGGGAATGCACTTCTCATCGTAGATGTCCAAAACGATTTCCTTCCTGGTGGAAGTCTCGCTGTACACGGTGGCGACAACATCATTACTCCTCTCAATCGATACATCGACGCCGCTCAAGTCAAGGGGCTGCCCATTTTTGCCACGCGGGACTGGCATCCGCCTAATCATTGCTCCTTCAAAGAGCATGGAGGACCCTGGCCTCCTCACTGCATTGTGGATTCAAAGGGTGCTGAGTTTTCCTCTGAATTGAGTCTTCCTACCTCCGCGGTAGTCATTTCCAAAGGGATAGAAGTAGAAAAAGATGCCTATTCAGGGTTTCAGGGAACGGACCTGGATGAAAGACTGCGTTCTGCAGGCATCGACCATCTCTTAATCGGGGGGCTTGCGACCGACTATTGTGTTCTTAATACGGTCAAGGATGCCGTCAAACAGGGTTATAGGGTGTTATTGCTCCAGGACGCCATTGCGGCCGTCAATGTTCAACCTGAAGATGGGGAAAAGGCGATAAAAGAGATGACCTCCCTTGGCGCCACCCCCATAACCTTGGAGATGATTACCTGATTGGATCGGCAGTTCCTCACCTCTCGAAAACAACTGTGTTTACTCACCTTTTCCCTTGACTTCAATCCCATTTTTCTTTACGAAAAGCCCATTGGTTCAGGTGATTTCCTCAAGCCTAACAGGGATGTCCCCGGATCGGGTCAAGAATCGGTTCGGGGTTTTTCTTAATCCCCCGCGCTGCCTTCCCCCCAGGAGGCTGTGCTCTAATTCGTCATCCCCCGCCAAAAGCGGCGGGGTATCCAGAATGATTTGATTGTCCGCCACTTCCCTGGATTCCGGGTCTCGCCCCACAAGCCTGCCCTGTGCTCGATACGGGGTTGGGCTGGCCCGGAATGACAGCTTTTTCGAAATGCGACAAAATCTCTCAAGGGAGAAGTTGGGGTTGGAAGGTACCTTACTGTGAAACAGATCATTTTTGTAACCGGTGGCTGTCGAAGTGGAAAAAGCCGCTTTGCCCTCGAGTATGCAAACAAGCATTTTAAGAGTAAGATTTTTTTAGCCACCGCTCCTGCTCTCGACGATGAAATGAAGAAGAGGATCAAGGCCCATCAGGAGGCCCGAGGTCCTGAATGGGCGGCCATGGAAGAACAGAAAGAGATTGCAAAAGCGGTGGCCTCTGTAGAAGCTAAATACGAGGTCATACTCCTCGATTGTATGACCCTCTGGCTCAGCAATCTCATCATGGCAGGCGAACCAGAAAGCCAGATCTTTTCCAGAACAGAGGCTTTTATAGAAGCCATCCGGAAGATTCCGCAATCCGTAATCATCGTGTCCAACGAGGTGGGTTATGGGATCGTCCCCGTAAACGACATAGCCAGGCAGTTTCGTGACATCATGGGTACGGTAAATCAAAGACTGGCCGCTTGCGCAGATGTTGTCGTATGGACTGTTGCAGGATTGCCGCAGGTTCTTAAGGGGAAATTACGGTAGTTTCCAACCAGAAATGGCCCTCTTTCCCCTGAGCTTCGTTCTCCGCGGGTCTCTGCCTGCGACGTACTAAATGTACGCCTCGGCAAAAACCCTTGTGCGGTTTTGCTCAGACAAAAGATTGCTCATTTCGGGGTGGAAACTGATTGATCTTCAGGGAATCTGGACGCAAATGTTGATAGACATTGGATTATGTGTTCTGGGCGTTTAACCTATTCCGGGGTAATATCATAGACTTTGTGAGACAAACGAATGAGAAAACATGATGTATGAATGGAATGGAGATGATATACCATGAACCTATCGGAAATCATTTCAGGCATTGAAGGGGTGGACCAGACGTTTACAGAAAAGGCGAGAGAGCGCACAAGCCAATTGGTCATGCCCCTAAGGGCATTGGGAGAACTTCACAACATCGGGGAACGGCTTTGCGGGATTAATAGAACACTAACCCCTTCGGTGAAAAAAAAGGCCTTCCTGGTCATGGCCGGTGACCATGGTATCACGGCATCGGGTGTAAGCGCTTATCCGCAGGACGTCACCGGAGAGATGGTGAAAACCTTCCTAAGGGGGGGAGCAGGGATCAATGTCCTATCCCGCCAACTGGAGGCCAGCGTTCTCGTCATGGATGTGGGCATCATCCCTGATCTGCCGCCCCAAGACTCTGAAGAAGGCCGCTTGATCGTTAGCAAGGTGGCCAAAGGGACCCATGATTTCACCAAGGGACCCGCCATGACCAGAGGTGAAGCAGAGACTGTCATTCTAAAAGGCTTTGACGCCGCAAAAGGGCTTTTCGACAGAGGCGTGGACCTACTTGGCACGGGTGATATGGGAATCGGAAACACCTCGCCATCCAGTGCCATTGGCGCTGTATTCACGGGACAGCCAGTGGAAGAAATGACGGGCCGAGGCGCAGGGGTTGATGATGAAGGGCTTAAGAGAAAGTCTGAGATGATAAAAAGGGGGATAGAGGTAAATGATCCCAAACCAGCTGATCCCCTCGATGTCCTTGCCAAGGTAGGCGGTTTCGAAATAGGGGCTATCGCAGGGGCCGTTCTTGCAGGCGCCTTCTCTAAAAGGCCCGTGGTCATCGATGGCTTTATCTCAGGAGCAGGTGCACTTATCGCCCATGGCCTCTGTCCCAGGGTCACCGACTACCTTTTTGCGGGTCATCAGTCAGAAGAACCGGGTCATAAGATCATGCTTGACCATATGGGACTCGAGCCTATTCTCAATCTGGGCATGCGCCTGGGGGAAGGCACTGGGGCTGCCCTGGCCATGCACATTATCGACGCCGCAGCACGCGTCATCAAAGAAGTATTGACCTTTGAACAAGCTGGCGTCAGCGGGAAAATATGAAGCACCTCATTTCAGCCTTCCAATTTCTGACCATCCTGCCCCTTGGCAAACCCCAAGAACTTGACGCCTCAAAAACAACACCCTGTTTTCCCATTGTGGGCCTGGGCATCGGACTGATACTCATGCTCTCTGATTACCTATTCTTAGAGCTGTGGCCCGTGAGCGTTGCATCCTTACTCGAAATCCTGCTTCTTGCGATTTTATCTGGTGGGCTCCACCTGGACGGATTGGGGGATACAGCAGATGGCCTTTTCAGCCATAAATCACCCGAGCGGATTTTGGCCATCATGAGGGACAGCCGCATCGGTGCCATGGGGCTGTTGGCCATTCTCTTTGTCCTGGCCATCAAATGGGTGAGTCTCCAGGGTGTGGCGGAACATCGGGGCCTATATCTTCTCATCATACCCGCCTATTCCAGAGGGGCCATGATGTTTGGGATCAAGTTCCTGAGCTATGGCAGGCCAGAAGGCGGGGTGGGTACCGATTTCTTCTCTCGCAAACCGCCCACTGTTGCGTTAACCTCCATTTTGCTCCCCGCATTCATTTCTTTGTGGCTTGGATATCCCGCAATCTGGGTAAACGGTCTCTTCATTCTTGTGACTGCCCTCGTTTTACTCTATTTCAAGAGGAGGCTGGGTTGCATGACGGGAGACATGTTGGGGGCCATGGCCGAGGTTGAGGAGGCCTGCCTCTTTCTTGTTGCATGCACTTCATTTCCAATTTTTTCTTGACTTTATCTGCATTCTTCCATAAAAAAACTGAATAGAGTTCAGGTGCTCGCTATGAGCCTAATAGGGAACCCCGTAGAATCGGGGACGGGCCCGCCGCTGTAACCGGGGACGAACACCGCACAATGCCACTGGAAACGCTTACGGCTTTTGTCATTGGAATAAACAAATGACCAATGACGAGTGACTAATGACCCCCGATGTGCTCTTCACATCGGGTCTGGGAAGGCGCGGTTAGTAGGATGATCTGGGAGTCAGAAGACCTGCCTGAACAAAAGGTGATTAACCTCCGCGGACAGAGGTTGCCTTACAGATCTTGAGGATAAAAAAGGGAAATCCCCGGATCGAGTCGAAATCGGTCCGGGGTTTTTATTTTCAGGGCCCGGACCCAGCCTCTCACCATTTTTTCGATTAAGGAGGTAGAGATGAAGGCACTATATTTCCTCGTGTTTTTGGTCCTGGGTCTTTTCATTTTATCAGGTTTCTCTGAGGCGGCGGATGAGCCCGCCACAAAAACAGAGGAACCGGAGCCCGTGATGATGAAAGAGGTGGTGGTCACTGGGACAAGAATCGAAGAGCGCATAGAAAGAATACCTGCAAGTATCAGCGTCATCGATGAACAGGATATCAAGAACTCTAATGCGAGAAACGTTGCCGAGAGTCTCCGCTCCGAACAGGGAATCGTCGTGAGAGACCTGCTCGGCAATGGGAAAACGGCACAGGTAGACCTTCGAGGGTTCGGAGAGACTGGACCCTATAACAATCTCGTCCTCGTTGACGGACGACGTGTAAACGAAATTGACCTAAGTGGTGTGGACTGGACCCAGATTCCCCTAGACCAGGTGGAACGGGTCGAAATCGTACGGGGCACGGGTACTGTCCTTTATGGTGACAACGCTGTGGGCGGTGTGATCAACATCATCACTAAAGTGCCCTCCGAGGGCTTAACCGTTGCCGCCGGCGGTCTTGTTGGAAGCTACAGCCGCCACAAGGAACGGTTCGGAATCAGGGGAGGAGGTCCAAATTATGGCGCCTCCTTGTTTGGCAGCTACGAGTCTACGGATGGATATCGCGAAAACAATGAATTCAGGGCTAAGGATATTGGAGGCAATATTGTATTTGATTCCACTGAATACCTCAGTCTCAAGTTAAGTGGATCTTATCACTCGGACGAATATGGCTTGCCCGGCTATCTTACGAAGGAACAACTATCCACCGATCGAAGAGGCAGTGCGTTCCCCTTGGATAACGCCGAAACACAAGACGGCTATCTCAACCTGGGATCAGATCTGAGATTAGGCAAATTTGGCAATCTGATCGTTGATCTCTCCTATAGGGATCGAAACAGTGAAAGCAACTGGGTTAGGTATCTCTGGGCCGAAGACAGGCAAACGGAGACGTGGGGTGTGACACCCCGTCACGTACTCGAGAGCGAAATCTTGGGCCGGGCGAACAGACTGATCTTGGGCTTCGATTATTACCGAGCCGACCAGGACGTTAAATCCTTCTTTGGAACTCCACCCACTTTGTCCGCCCTGGCTGCTGTGGAGAGGGACTCTTATGGGCTTTATTTCCACGATGACTTTTCTTTGTCCCAAGCCCTTATTCTCTCTCTTGGGGCCAGGAGGGAGAAGGTCGAATACGACCTCAGCAAGAAAGAATTCGGCCCCTTCGCCCTTGCTCCGCTCGATGAATCCGTCACCGAACGGGAAAACGCTTACATTGCGGGATTCACTTGGCTGTACACCGATCAGTCCTCCCTGTTTGCGAGAGCCAATCGAAGCTTCCGGTTCCCACTGGCTGACGAACTTGTCGTTTCTGATTGGCTTGCCGGAGAACTCCGAGTAAACGATCAACTCAAACCTCAGACAGGAGACCACTATGAAGCAGGGGTCCGACATTTCTTCACGCCAAATGTGGAAGGAAACCTGACTTTATTTTGGGCAGAAATCAAGAACGAGATCTTTCTCAATACAGTGACTTTTACCAATGAAAACCACCCTGAAACGCTTCATCGGGGGTTGGAAATCGGGGCGCGGGCGACATTCTTGGAGAAACTCACCTTATTGGGCAACTACACTAATGAGAAGGCAACCTTTGAAAAAAGACCCTTCAAAGATAATGACATTCCTGCTGTGCCCAGGCACAAGGCCAATTTGGGACTCAGGATATTCGATGTGCTTCCGGGTCTTGTCTTCTCTGCGGACTACAACTATGTGGGAAGCAGTTACCTTATCAGTGATCAGGCGAACCAATTTGAGAAGCTTGATAATTACTATACCCTTGACGCCAGGCTTACCTATAACTGGAAATGGCTAAGTGCCTTTGTTGGTGTGAATAATCTTACAGACCAAGAGTATGTGCCGTACGGTGTGGTCGGTGGCTCTCCGCCGGCGGCCGTTTTCTACCCCGCGCCAGAGAGAAATTGGGTTGCGGGACTCAACATTTCTTTCAAAGCCTTGTAAATACAGCTTGGCACTTTTGCCTCTTGAGCCATTCAAAGACGGGCTTAAGGTTGCATTTTGGCCTTTCTCAATATTATAAGAGATGGGACTCCTGATAGGTCGAAAAATGATCCACTGTTTTGCAAACTCGAGTATTGTGTTCAAGAGACTTTCTCTTTGCCGTTTGAGGCGAACATCAGCGGGGTTTATCATCGCCCTGCTCATTATCTTTGGTTGGGTGAGCGCTCCCCTATGCGTTACCTTTAAAGATGCCTTGGGAAGAGAAGTCACGCTGAAGGCAGAACCACAAAGGATCGTCACCTTGGCTCCAAGTATCACTGAGATCCTCTATTTTTTGGGCCTGGGGGATCGCGTTGTTGGGGTGACTAAATTCAGCTACTATCCGCAGGAAGCCACGCTTAAACCGAGAGTGGGAAGCTATATCGATCTGAATGTGGAAAAGATCATAAGCCTTTCTCCTGACCTGGTCATCGGCACGGCAGACGGAAACCAACCAGGCGTTGTGGATCTCTTGGAGCAGGCGGGTATCCCGGTTTTTATCGTTAATCCTCGAAACATACGCCAGGCCATAGATACCGTTGCTATCGTGGGTCGATTGTGCGGCGTTCCCAAAAAGGCGAATGCCCTATCCACGCAACTGTCTCAAAGGGTTGACCACATCATCGATCACACAGAATCCAAGAGAAAGCCGCTGGTCTTTTTGCAGATAAATCTTAGACCGATTATGACCATTAACAAGGACACCTTTCTTCATGACCTCATACAATTGGCCGGTGGCCGGAACATGACAGAGAGGGAACCGATTACCTACCCCAGGATTAGCCTGGAGGAGGTGATCAGAAAGAAGCCTGACGTCATCATCATCTCTTCCATGGAAAGAGGGGGGAGGTTCGAGGCAGCCCGGTTGGAGTGGTTGAAATGGACATCCATACCTGCCGTGAAAAACGGACGGGTCCACTTGATTGATTCAGACCTCATAGACCGCCCCTCGCCACGAATCATTGAAGGTCTTGAGGCAATGGCCAGGTTCATCCATCCTGAAGTGAAATGGGAGTAGATGGTCACTGGTCATTGGCAAATGACGAATGACAAATGACCCTATGTATAGCATGGAAACAACGATAAAAAGACCCTTGACGCCCGGTAAGGTGGTAACCCTCTCCCTCATCATGTGCCTGGTGCTTTTGCTGGTTGCAGCCATCTCCCTGATGCTCGGCACCGCCCAGGTCTCGCCGGGCCAGGTCATCGGTCTCTTTACCGGCAGTCTCGAGACGGATGACCCCGCGAGCCTCATTCTCCTCAAGATCAGGCTTCCCAGGGTTATCCTTGCAGGCCTTGTGGGGTTTGCCCTCTCCTTGGGGGGTGTGGTCTTTCAGGCCCTATTGCGAAATCCCTTGGCAGATCCTTTTATTCTGGGCGTCTCAAGCGGTTCAGCCTTTGGCGCCGTACTCGCCATTGTCTTTGGTCTAGGATTCAGCTTCGGTGTGCCTGTGATGTCATTTGCAGGGGCCCTGCTGACCATCTATTTGCTCATGACCCTGGGCGCCAGGAAGATGGGCATGGAATCGTCCACCATATTGTTGACAGGGGTGATTATTAACGCCTTTTTTACCGCCATCATCATGTTCTTTATTGCCATCATCGCTGATGCCAGGCTCCATTCCATGCTTTTCTGGTTGTACGGTGATCTGTCGCAAAGCCGGTATACCCACCTGGCATTCATCGCTCCGACCCTGGTCATCGCATCAATTGTCCTTTACAGCTTTGCCAGACATTTGAACCTGATAACAGCCGGAGAGGAGACGGCACTCCAGCTTGGTGTGGAGGTGGACAGGGCAAAGAAGGTCTGCTTTCTTGTGGTCTCCTTGGTCATGGGGCTTGTAGTCGCCTTCTCAGGCCTCATAGGGTTCATAGGCCTCATAATCCCCCATCTGGGGAGAATGGCTTTCGGCTCTGATCATCGGCTCCTGATCCCGGTCGCATCCCTTGGCGGTGCCTCTTTCTTAATCGCCGCCGATACCCTGGCCAGGATCATCATCTCCCCAAGTGAATTGCCTGTCGGGGTGATCACCGCCTTTATGGGTGCACCTTTTTTTATCTACCTCCTCAGAAAGAAAGGGAGCCAATGGAGCCGATCCTGACCCTAAAAAATGTGGGATACCGATACGGACCGATACAGGCCATTGAGGGTATTGATCTCCAGGTCTATGGAGGTGAAATTCTAGGCATACTGGGTCCCAACGGATCAGGCAAGAGTACACTTCTCAAAGTCATGGACGGGATACTCGTCCCGCAAGAGGGGGAAATTCTCATTGAAGATAGTCCCTTTGCCACTTTTGGGAGGAGCCATCTCGCAAAGGAGGTGGCTATGGTGGCCCAAGAGAGTCACTTCAGGTTTTCCTTTTCCACCCTGGAAGTGGTGCTCATGGGTCGTTTCCCTCACCTCAAGCGGTTACAGTTTGAAGGGAAAAGGGACATGGAAGTAGCCATGGGTGCTTTGAACGCGACCCACACAGTGGAATTTGCAGAACGGTCTATTCACGAACTCTCGGGAGGAGAAAAGCAGAGGGTCCTCATTGCCAGGGCTTTGGCTCAGGAGCCCAGGGTGATCTTGCTTGATGAGCCCACCTCTTTTCTGGACCTGAAATTCAAGAGAGAGATCTTTCAACTGATCTCTTCTCTGAGCCTGGAGAAGGGGCTGAGTGTGGTTGTGGTATCGCACGATATAGATCTCACGTCCCAGTATTGCCGTCGAGTCATCATGTTGAGACATGGATCTATCTTTGAAACGGGCGAGCCGGACGAGGTCATCACGGCTGCTAATATAGAGGCCGTGTATGACTGTCCGGTATTGGTGGATAAAAACCCAGCCACGGGTAGGCCGAGGGTTAGTCTGCCGCCATAGTCAAGAAGTGAGCTAAAGTGCCTAGAATGCCTAAAGTGCCTAAAGTTAAAGGTAAAGAGATTAGTCCTTCGAATAAGGGGTGGGAGCGACCAAGTCGCGTTCTATAAAATCACCGAGCGAAGTGAGGTTATTTTATAATGATCGATGTCTTCATAAAGGGTGGTCCGGTCATGTACCCCCTTCTGGGCTGTTCCATCATTGCGTTGACAGTTATCATCGAGCGGGCCTTTTTCTGGATAAGAGAGGATATGCGACGCAACCAACCCCTAGTGGACCACATCTTGGAGTTGTGTCGCAAAGGGGATTGGGATACCGTCAAGGAACAGGTGGCCGGATCCAGAGACTACATTATCAGGATATTGGTCAACGGGATTCTTCACAAGGAGTTCTCCATGACCAAGGCCATGGAAACAGCGGCAAGCGATGAGATCAAAAGAATGCGGCGGCACCTTGGTGCGCTGGACACGATGATTACGGTGGCTCCACTCCTGGGCATTTTTGGAACGGTGCTCGGCATTATCACCTCCTTTGAAATCCTGGGGTCCACCGGCATCGAGCATCCTCAGGCTGTCACAGCGGGTATTGCCCAGGCCCTCATCACCACGGCCTCTGGGCTTGGTATTGCCATCCTATCCGTATTCCCTTTCAACTATTTTAACTCGAGGGCGGAAGGTGCTGCCCTTGCCATAGAAAAGTATGCAACCAGCCTGGAGATCGTCTATGAAAAACTTGTCCAGGTAACCATTGAGGAAGGAGGAAAAGCAGAATGAAAGTGGCTTTGCCAGAGCGAAGAAGGTCCCGCATCGAAATGCTCCCGCTCATTGATATTGTCTTTCTTCTGCTCGTCTTCTTCATCTATGCCATGCTCTCCATGGCCGTCCATCGCGGATTGCCGGTGATACTGCCCACCTCATCCACGGCCAAGATTGACAAGCACCTCATTATTTCGGTAACAGTAAGGGCAGATGGAAGTATCTTCTTGGATAAAGAGCGCACAAACCTCAGAGATTTGAAGGAGGCTCTGCGGCAAGCGGCCAGGAATAGGAAAGAAACAGGTGTATTGCTGTTTGCGGATAAGGCCGTTCCCTACCAGGAGCTCTTTCGCGTTCTGGATCAGATCAGGTTGGCCGGGCTCAACCGGATTTCCCTTCAGGCAGAGTTGGAGAAGTAGGTGTGAAACGTCTGCTATTAGCCGGGACAGTGGCCATGGGCCTACACGGACTCCTTTTCAGTATGGAAGCGGAGTGGATGAAAAAAAGTATCTCCTATCCGTTGCCCACAGGCCCCATCGCCCTTGCACTCACTTATAGGCAACCGGAAAAGAAACTCCCCTTGCCCAAGAAAAGCCCGGAAATTATGCAGAAGCTCGAGTTCCCCACGCCTAAAAAGGAAAAAAAGGAACAGCCCAAACCTGAACCCCCCAAAAAAGTCAAAAAACCTAAGCAAACCCAAAAACCGAAACCACGGAAAAAGCCCACGCCCGTGGTCATCGCAAAGAAGCCTCAACCAGAGATGGCACCCGAGCAGGTATCTCAACCATTAAATGAACCGTTGGCTGATTACGAGGCCTTTGAGATGGATAATATGGCGTCGACCTTACCTTCAGAAACCCCAGAGGAGCCAATTCAGGTGGCGGCTTTACCCTCTGAGGCAGATATGACCCCAGAACCGCCACCATCCGGCATAAGGGAGGCCCTTCCCCTTTATCGAGAAAATCCACCGCCCAGGTATCCCAGAATAGCGAGACGAAAGGGCTATGAAGGCACGGTTGTCCTGGAGGTCCTTGTAAACGCAGAAGGTAAGGTGGCGGACTGCCAGATAATCCGTTCGTGCGGGCATTCTATTCTTGACAAGGCGGCTATGAAGTCAATCAGGAATTGGTTATTTGAACCTGGGATGAGGGGGGAGAAAAAGGTGGGGATGTGGGTTAAAATACCCATAAAGTTTCAACTGAAGTAACTTGGCCTTGCTAGCTTGATTCTCCAGTTATATGCCAACAGATGCTGGATGCTTGATTCTGCCTGCCCGCCATCGGCTTCGCCTTCAGGCGAGGCAGGCGGGGAT
The DNA here is from genome assembly GCA_050122535.1 of Desulfobacteraceae bacterium. GTDB lineage: Bacteria > Desulfobacterota > DSM-4660 > Desulfatiglandales > HGW-15 > JASFEQ01. Next base: position 18,111 of record JASFIT010000035.1, read on the forward strand.
TCTGGATAAAATAATTGGCACCTTATCCAGTATCAAGTATCTAGCATCAAGCCAACGGTCCTCTCTCTGGCATGCCTTCTTCTGTGACCTTTCGCCATGGCCTCTCAACGCCGAATTGTTCATCACACCATCGGGCCCCTTCGTTTAATCTCTCCTGGAGAATCTGACGGTATTTTTCCAGTTCATCTCCCTTTGCCTCGCGAGGAATCCCGATGGCTTCTCCGTAGAATACGGCGATCCGGGCAAAAGGTTTTGGCACCATATAGCGGTCCCAGGAATTAAACATCCAGCAGCGGTCGGCACCCCAAGCCACAGGAATAAGGGGGACTTCCGCATTACGGGCAAGCAGTATGGAGCCCATCTTGGCCACGCGAGCCGGTCCCTGGGGCCCGTCTGCCAACATGCCGCCCACCTCCCCATTCTTCATGCGTTGTACCAGTTCTTTAAAGGCCCCCAACCCCCCTCGCGTTGAAGAGCCTCGGACATTCTTATAGCCCAGCCACTCGGCTATTCGTGCCGCATACTCCCCATCCCGACTCCGGCTTATCATGATGGTCAGATGACGGGAGCCGAAATAGTGAGAATGATAGGACATGCGCTGGTGCCAGGTGGCATAGAGGGCCGTTCCTGCGGACTGGGCAATGGTCTCGTTATCCCTGTCAACGCCCTCCACCTTCACCACACGGCAAGTGATCATGAGGAGCTTAATCAAGAGGGCAGAGAGGGGCGGAATAATCCTCAAGAATATGGCATCATACCAACGGTATGGATTTCGTGTCTCAGATTCCAAATACATTACCCCCAGAGAGTCCCTTATGATAGACTCCACCAGTACACATGACAAGGGGGTAATCAATTAACACCACTCAAAGTGGTGGTTTTTGAAAGGATAGGGACGCCCACGAAATTATGCATTTCTTTTCAGGTTCTCATAAATCGATTTA
>JASFIT010000036.1:0-19024 GCA_050122535.1 Desulfobacteraceae bacterium
AAGTGAAGGGAAAGTGCCTAGAGTGAGCTAAAGTGACTAAAGTTGGAGAACAATATCCGAATATTCTCGGAACAAGGGACTAATCGATAGCAAATGACGAATCACGAATCACGAATCACGAAAGAGAAATGACCAGACGGAGAAAGGAATATGAATTCGACCAAGAAGATTAGGGTTCTCGCTGCAAAACCTGGCCTTGATGGTCACGACCGGGGCATTAAGGTCATAGCAAGTGCACTGATGGATGCGGGGATGGAGGTTATCTATACCGGGCTCAGACAGACGCCACTGCAGATCGTTGAAGCGTCAATTCAGGAAGATGTGGATGTGATTGCCATGAGTATACTCTCCGGGGCCCACGACTATCTGTTTCCAAGGGTTATGGAGCTCTTGGGTGAGAAGGGGGTTGACGACATACTGGTGGTTGGGGGCGGCATTATCCCTGAGGAAGATATTCCAGCGTTAAAAGAGAGTGGCATTTCAGAAATCTTCGGTCCCGGAACCTACACAGAGGAAATCATAGATTACATAAAAGGGAATCTCAAAAAGTAGTTATAGAAAATCAGCGCATTTATAAGATTACTAATGCCGAATTAACAATATCATGAGCGACGAAGTCGTGTTTTATAAAATTCCTCAACGAAGTGAGGAATTTTATTCGTTCTTCCAGACCGGCTTTCTCTTCTCCAAAAACGCCTTCAGACCCTCATCAGCATCGTGGGTCTTCATGAGCTCATTCAGATAAATATCTTCAATCGCTTTGAGGGAAGGTTCCAGGTCATCCCTCAATCCAGCCATGACAGCTTTTTTGGTAATCCTGAGGACCTCGGCACTGAGCCTCAGATAGGGCTTCAAAAATGCATTCGTTTCAGATTCAAGGTCTCCTTCCTTTACCACCTTGTTCACCAGTCCCAACCGCTGTGCTTCTTCAGCAGAGATAATCCTCCCGGACAGGATCAAATCCATGGCAGCCTTGCGCCCCATGATACGGGGCATGAGCTGTACAGCAATGGGTGGGAATACGCCCACCTGTATCTCCGGCTGGCCCAATTTGGCGCTCTCATCGGCCACCACCAGATCGCAATAGATGGCCAGTTCACATCCTCCCCCCAGGCAGTTGTTATAGACCGAAGCCATGGTGAGGGCGCTAAACTTCTCCATGAGGCGAAAGATGCGATGAAAGACCTCAATCATCTTAGGGGCCAGGTCTCCCATATGTTCGCCCACATCCACACCCGCAGAAAAGCACTTGCCTTTGGCCTTGAAGAGCAGCACCTTCAGAGCCTTCTGACCCTGCCAGGCCTCCAGCGTATCGTTAATTTCTTCCATCATGGCGATGTTCAAAACATTTGCAGGGGGCCGGTTAAGGATAACGGTTCCCAGCCCGTCTTTGAGTTCAGTCTCAATCAACTCGTAACCCATCAGTATATACTCCTTTCCTGCTGTTGGAATGGTCCATCCTATGTAGTACAGAATCTGTAATTTCAAGCATACGGATGGATAACAGTGAATGTTATGAAACTGGGTTTACTGCCCAAAGAGCTGAGCTATTTGACCCGATCGGTATCTCCCGATCGGGTCAAAAAAACTCTGTGCACTCTGTGTCTCTGTGGTGAGTTAAACGAGCGGGTTTCAAAGATAGCTGCAGCGAAAAATAAACCTACTTCTGGGGCTCGCCCATAACACTTGCGAACATGTCCATGTCCCAGGTCGCGCAGTTCGCGATGTTCTGGCGGAATTTGATGAAGTCAATCACATCCCTGCCCGTTATCTTCTTTGTATTGAAGGCGCCAAAGCCCAGGAAAGCCTCACCGCCCATGTTAGCGGCCAACCAGTGTCTGTTCGCATTCTTCATCACGTCCCAGAAGAACTTCTTCTTCTGGCGGATGCTGTCAATAGACTTAATCAAGCACCCAGGAAAGAGGTTGGCAAAGGTCCATATAATCTTGTCCACTTCCTTGTCCAAAAGTTCGAAATCGGCATTGGGTTGATGTTCTTTGACAAACGCGCGGGCCTCTTTGCCCTCACTCCCTGTCTTGAACTCACCGTAAACGATCTCCCCATCATCCACATACTTGTCAGTGATAACCATAGGATTGCGGACCCATTTGCCGTCCACCTTCAGCACAGGGACCACCTTGCTGATGAGGGTCTTGGCCTTCATTTTGTAAGCAGACCACATCTCACAGGAGACACAGTTCCACATGGCGTCCTCCATGCCCAGGAACCACGGGAGGAAGTCTGAGGACCCCCCGTCAGGGGCGGAACCGTGCCTGGGGCCGGCCTGTCCGAAGATAGCCAGGTCTGAGGCAATGGCAAGATCACAGGCCATACCGATTTCTTGACCACCCGCCACTCTCATGCCGTTTACCCTGCAGACAGTGGGCTTTTTGCACATGAGGATGGAATCCACCATGCCATTGAATAATTCCATGTACTGGCCGTATTCATCACATCGCAGGCTGTAGAACTCGCTGTATTCCTTGGTGTTGCCCCCCGTGCAAAAGGCATAAGGGCCGGTTGCCGTAAAAACCACGGCCACGACGCTCCTGTCCAGTGATGCGTTTTGGAATCCAGCGATCACACCCTTAACCATTTCCGTCGTGTAAGAGTTGTACTGCTTTGGATTGTTCAAACGAATCCAGCTCACGTAAAGCCCCTCCACCACGCTTCCTTCCGGATCCTTCAGGGGACGCTTTTCATAAACCACGCATGGGGCGTCCGAATCTGTGCCCCAGTGAACGTCCGTGTGCAATGCATGATCTTTTATCTCATCGTCTCTTGGCATCCACTCTAAAGCCATAATCTTCTTACCTCCTTTTTTTTAGTATTTTTATTGCTTTGCATAAAATCGCTACTCCTTTTTATAACGTTTCGGCTCTCAGGTTAGAGAGATTACCGGAAATAATAGAGCAGCGAAGTCGCTTCTTATAAAATTACCAAACCAAATAAGGATAAAATCGCATCACGATTTTACATAAAATTACCGAACAAAGTGAGGTTATTTTATTTCTCAAAAATCAGGAGTCAGCACGATCCGCTTTGCAGGAGAACCAGCCGCATGTACTTCCTCAAAGGTCTCCACAATACTGCTCATGGGCCGTGTTTCCACAAAGGACTCTATATCTATTTTTTTGCTCACCACCATATCCAACACGGCCGGGTAATACTCGGGTAAGCAGGCCCAGGTTCCTATAATTTCTGCGTCAAAGGCCATCAGGCGACCAATGGCATATTCTGTCTTGGCAAGCCCAAACCCCACCACGATCAATTTGCCTACGAAGCTGAGCAGGGCCAGAGCAATCTCCTGACCACCTTTTACGCCCGTCACCTCAAAAATCTTCCAACCGAAGCCGGGCAGGCCATTCTCTTTACAAAGACCCCGAAATTCCTTGGAAACGGAGCGGGCATCTTTATCTGTGGAGTTAATGACAAAATCAGCGCCATAGTTCAAGGCCCTTTGCAGTTTTTCTGGGTTGCGCGCTATTCCCACGACGGTCCTGGCGCCCAGGGCCTTTGCGATCTGGCCCATGTACTGGCCCACACCCCCTGTGATGCCGACCACCACCACGTTATCCCCCGGTTCCAATTCTGCCCGTTTTGCTGCCTGGTAGGGCGTCGTGCCCGCATCCGCCACCACCGAAAGATGTGCGAGGGGTAGATCCCCCCTTTCCTTTACTTCACAAAGGTCGATGCCCGGGACAGCAATGTGACTGGAAAAACCTCCATACACGCCCATGCTGTTGCCAGGCATCATCTGATTGAGACATCTATTTCCCCGTCTTGTCTTACACAGGATGCACTCTCTGCAAGGCATCACGGCGGGAACGATCACCTCCTTCCCGATCCACTGTTCATCGCCAGCCACAACGGTCCCTGAGATCTCATGACCCAAGGTCAGGGGAGGTTTTGCAACTGTGGGGACGCCGTCATAGAAATACCCCAGGTCCGTATGACATACACCACAACCCGCAATTTCCACGAGGACTTCACCCGGCTTCAGTTCGGGCACAGGAATTTCTGTCTTTTCGATTTTGCCTGGTGTGACCTCTCCGGATTCCTTGTCGCGCGTCGTAGGCTGAACCATTTGCCAGGTCTGGATTTTGTCCGGTACTGCCGTCATCTTATACCTCCTTCTTTGTCGTTGAGTTGTTAAGCTGTTGAGTCGTTGCGTCGGAAATCTTGACTACTCGACCTCTCGACTACTCAACTTATTTTACAAACTTAGATCATTCCATAACCCCGGTCAACACAGAGGATTTGGCCTCCACAACCTCCTTGGTGCCTTCTGGTTAGAGGTCTATCAGACCACCGCCCAGTCCCCTTCTTTTTAAAACGTAAGGGCTAGGGCCCTGCCAATTCCTCGACTGCTGCCTACCACAAGTGCAATTTCGTCTTTTAGTTTAATAACTTAGGACTTTCGTAAATGCTAAAACTTGGCGATTGGCTGTTTCAAATACAGAGAAAAATATAACTACATTATAGTTACAATATAGTTACAACGGCGAATTTAGAAAAAACATATAGCCATGTCAAGCAAAATCGAAAAGGAAGTGGGTTAAATCGTTTGTGGCCCCTCAAAGGGGCAAAGAGATGACGGCACCCGGCAGTCTATCCACCTGCGTGAGAGGATGGTAAACGGATGATGAAGTTGCTTAATAGAACCAGGCCAGGCAGTCACGAATGGAGCCAATCATGCGGCACCGCATTCCGGCTGCATGCAGCAAAAATGGGGCAGTATTTTGGCCGGAAAAATCAAATATAATCAATAGTTTGAAATGATTGCGCCCATTTTCAGCAACTTATCCTAATGCGGGGAAAAGTCCTCTGATATCAACCGGATAAAAGAAATGGGTTTCTTGGCATTTCTCTTGCTTGAATATATGCGTATTCACATTGCATGCCAAGGCAGAGGAAGGTCCAAATCCGTTTCAACACATGACTTGGGGGGTTTTAACATGCGAAAGTATGTGAAGAAGTTTGGCGAGATGACCAAAGAGGATATCCAGGAGGCGGGCGGAAAGGCCGCCAACCTGGGAGAGCTCACCCAAAATGGTTTCAATGTGCCGCCCGGGTTCTGTGTCACCAGTGAATCACTCTTCTATCACATGGATCAAAACGGTCTCCAACCCCAAATTGACGAGATCGTGGCCGGCCTTGATTATGAGGACTACGGTGGCGTGGAAGAGAAGACCTCCCGTATAAGGGATCTCATCACCAACGCCGGGATCCCCCAGGACCTGTTGAAGGAGGTAAGAGAGACCATCGCGGAGCTGAATACCCCTGAGGAGTCTTTCGTGGCTGTACGTTCTTCAGTTGCCGTAAAGGACAGCGCCATCTCCTCTTTCCCCGGAATGATGGACACCTATCACTATCTAAAAGGCGAGGAAGAGATTGTTGAAAGCATCAGGAAGTGTTGGGGTTCACTATGGACAAGCAGGGCAGCCATGTCACGCCATCACAAGGGAGTAGATCATCGTCTGGGACTTATTGCCCCAATCGTACAAAAAATGGTTCATTCGGAAGTGGCGGGCGTTCTGTTTACGGCGAACCCCATTACCAGTAACAGAGATGAGATCGTTATAGAGGCCAACTGGGGATTGGGTGAGTCAGTAGTATCTGGCAAATCCATGAATGACTTTTTTGTGCTGGATAAATCACCCCTTCAACTGAAGGACAAGAAGATCTCCAAGAAGACGCTCATGATCTCTTTTGATGAGGAGAAGGGTTTTGGGAGGAAAGAGATGGCTGTGGCCCCCGATATGATGGACGCCCAAACCCTTTCCGATGAACAGGCTGAACAGCTGGGAGAAGTTGGCCTCAAGATCGAAGAGGTCTTCGGATTCCCCCAAGATATAGAATGGGCTTATGAGAAGGGTGAGCTATTTATATTGCAGAGCAGAAATATCAGGACCCTCAAGGAATAAGTGACAGGCGCGTTTAGCAGGCAGGGAGAATTTGGTCAGCGTATTTATAGTAAGAGAGCCGGTTAGGAGAGATTGTCATGGGTGAAAGTCGTTTGCTGGAAGATAAGAGAGTCCTTATCGTTGATGACGAGCCTGATGTGTTGGAGACATTGGAAGAGCTGCTCAGCATGTGTGAGCTTGTAACGGCTTCCTCTTTTGATGAGGCCAAAGTGCTTTTGGAGACCCACCGTTTTGATATGGCCATTCTGGATATCATGGGCGTCGACGGGTACAGGTTACTCGACATGGCCAATGAGAAGAGAATTTTGGCCGTCATGCTGACTGCTCATGCCCTGACCCCTGAAGATACGGTCAAGTCCTACAAGAGAGGTGCGGCCTTCTTTGTTCCCAAAGAGGAGATGGTCAACATCACCACATTCTTGAGTGACGTCTTGGAGGCCAAGGAGAAGGGTGAGAACTATTGGGCCAGTTGGTTGGAAAGGTTAGGGCACTACTATGACAAGAAATTTGGTCCTGGGTGGAAAGATAGTGACAGGGAATTCTGGGAAGCCCTATCCAAACAAGATTGGCGGCTGGCCTCTGTTTTAAGGAGAGAAGCGGACAAAGCTTAGACAAGCTTTAGTACTAGGGAAATTTGAATTCAAACAATTAAACATGAAAGGAGAAAAGAAGAATGGCACAAAGAACAGTTGATGCACACAACCATTGGTATCCAAAGGAGTATCTGGACTACTTGTGTGGCAGGGGTTTGAAGGCCAGTCCTCACGGCGAGCATGATGGGGGAACGCATTACCGGATGTGGTACAAAGGGACATGCGTGGCCCACATCGACCGGGCCGGTCATTATGACCTGGAAGAGAGAATCAAGGACCTGGACGCAGGCGGTCTGGATACACAAATGTTGACGGTCACCATCCCGGGACCGGAAACGCTTCCGAGGGATGAAGGCCTGCACTGGGCCAAGAAATGTAATGACCACCTGAAGTCTGCAGAGGAAAAATACCCGGGGCGTTTCTATTGGCTGGCAACACTTCCTTACCAAGATCCAGACGAGGCATGCAAGGAACTGGAAAGATGCTATGACATGGGCTGTAAAGGAATCCAAATGTTTTCCAATTATAATGGGGAGCCGGTCTACTTGGAAAAGTTCCATGGCATCTACGAGTTGGCCAACAAATGGGAGCTCCCTTTCCTGGTTCACCCCGCTGTCCCCCTGACCGCCAAGGTTATGGATACGATGAAGATCCCTTACCAGCTCTGGGGGTACACGCTAGATACCAGTATGGCAGTAGTCAGCCTTATCTTCCAGGGCGTCTTTGAGAAGTTCCCTAACATGACCCTTATTCACGGGCACTTGGGAGGCACGGTCCCCTATTTTGTGCGTAGATTGCAGGATTCTTATAAAGGCTATGGTAAGGAGTGGGGCGTTGAGCTGAAAGAGTCGCCCGACATCACTTACAAAACCAGGGTATACCCGGACACCACGTCATTCTATCTCCCAGCCATGAAGTGCTGTCTGGAATGGGTCGGTCCTGGCCAGATGTGCATCGGGACCGATTATGCCCATCGCGTCGGTGACCCTGAAGGAGCTATCAAGGCCGTGCAAGACCTTGGGGATCAGGCAGGTCTCAAGCAGGATGACATCGATTTGATCCTGGGGAAGAACCTGGAAAAGCTCTTCAAACTCCCTCCCATGCCGTAAATGGGATTTAATGCCATGCTGCCGCCTCGCACTCTCGCATCGGAGAAGTGGGGCGGCAGGGCATTTATATGCCCTGGACTTCTAACGGGACTGTCGAAAACCGGCTTCTTAGAGGCTGATAGAAAATGTCCATATGCAAGGCTTCCGAAACTGGGGACCCGCCCGCAGGGTGGGGAGTCCAAGCGAAGCGCGGACAAATCCAGAGGAATGAGGCGTACATATTAGTACGCCGCAGTGACTTGCCCTGTTAAATCGGCTACGCCGTCTCGCGAAGCGAGAATTTAACAGGGCGAGGGATGAGGGTATCGCAGCAGATGGGCGTTTTCTGACAGCTTCAACGTGGGATATTCCAATTCGAGGAAGGCAAACGTATGACCATGGAAGTGAAATGGTGTGGATTCGACTACGGGCAATGCATCATGGAACCCGGAGGCTTGAGGAATCCCCGCATGTTTGGGGACATTTACAAGGCGCTGGGGAAGCCAGAGCTCATACCTGACAAGATCAGAAAGTACAGGAGACTCAAAGAAAAGTACGGAACCTTCAGCTTGATCAAGGAGGGGCATCGGGACGAGATTTACAGCTATGTCTTGGATGATGACCCGGAGGCCTCTGAGCTTTTTAGCAACATGGAACAGGTCCTTCTGGATATGGGTGAGGGATTGGAAGATGCCCTGGATTACCTCCAGGCACAGGGCATTGAGCTTCAGGTGGTATCAGAGATGAAGAAGACCCTGGGGCCCGTGGGAACGGATATCGTCTCCAGATTTCTAAAAGAGAGGGATCTTGTCAGGTACTTCAAAGAGCTGGTCACGCCACAGGGAAAAATTAACCTGGTGGATAACACCATTGACCCAAAATACAAGGGCTCCACCAAGAAATCGGGGACCCTCTACGACGTTCTGGCTGAGGAATTGAAGGAAAGGGGCATCGAGCCCCATGAAGCGGTCATGGTGGGCGATAAGCCTGAAACGGACATAGATCCGGCCCATGACCGAGGTTTTAAGACGATCAAATACACGGGATTTATTGACCTGGGTGAATCAAAGGCGGATCTTGTCATCCATACGTTTCAGGAACTGAAGAGCATTTTAAAGAAGAAGGATTAACACCTATGCCTATATCCAAACCTCAGAAAGTGGTAATTGAATTTGACGACGGCGCTAAGACGGAGGCGAGATTCGACGCGCTGCCATCTCAACTGCAATTCGAACTCTTGAGACAGCCCTTCGCAAGTCAGCCCAGCGCAAACCCGGAACAGGAGAAGTACGTTTTGCTCGAGTGGGATGATGGATGGAGGGAGGTCATCCAGGTAGATGTTACCTGTTCAGAGATCAACCGCTACTATGTGATCAGCCGTCCTGAAGACGTGGGGCGCCTTTCCCTGAATAAAGGAGATGATTACCCTGAACTCATTGAGATTGTAAGAAAGCCACGGGATTTGAAGAGAATTACCTTCCTGGATACCTTTCAACTCTCCTTGGAGCGATCCGACAGGGAGGGCAAGAAAATCGATCATTTCTTCGCGCTATCTAAGACAGGGGATGCCATCTCTGAGGAGATGGAGGCCTTCAAAAAAGCAGTGAAAGAAGAGGGCCTGGACCTCCAGGCTCTGAAGTCTCAGGATCCCGATCAGCAAAGAGAAGGGTATGAAAGGATCCGGCGCAAGATGGGCATCAATGCCGCACATCGACAGCAGGATGTATACGACTTCATCGCCTATCTTGCCAAAGTCGCGGGTTAATGCCATGTTAGGAAATTCGAAAATGCCCAGCCCGAGGGCGGGGATGGATAGGGTCCTGGCGGTTCCTTCGCCCCCCAGGAGACTGTGTTGCAATTCGTCAAAACTGTCATTCCGGGCGAGCCGAACGATTGTGGGCGAGACCCGGAATCCAGGAAATTAGCGGAAAATCAAAACATTCTGGATCCCGGCTCGCATCCCGCTCCGCGGGATTTGGCCGGGATGACGAATGGCAACAGAGTCTCCGGTGAGACAGAGAAAGTGTGAGGGAGGAGATTTCATATGTAACCTTTCAAACATTTATTCGTGACACATTAGAGAAAGGAGCGAGCGTATGGTGTTTGAGGGCTTTACCCCTTATGATCCAGAGGCAGCCGAACTCTACAAGAAGAAACGCTGGTGGCTGGGCATAACCCTCGGAGACATGTTTGACAGGGCGAGCGATCTTTACCCTGAGAGGGAAGCTCTGGTCGGTTCCGGGAAGCGCTTTACCTGGGCGCAGCTGCGCACGCTCGTGGACAAAATGGCTTACAACTTGCTCCAGGAGGGATTTCAACCAGGAGATACCGTTCTACTTCAACTTCCCAATTGGCCAGAATTTGTTATTTCCTACTACGCCCTTCAAAAGGCAGGCCTTGTGATGGTATCGCTCACCGTAAACCATACGGCCAGAGAGATAGCCCATCTCGCCAACCTGACACAGCCCAAGGGTTGGATTCTTCCAGATCGCTATCGAAAAATCGATTACCTTCCTTTGATCAAGCAGGTGAAGGAAGAGAATCCCATACTTGAGAAAGTGATCCTGATCGGCGGGGAAATATCAGAAGGTTGCCTGAAGTTCGAGGACTTGCTTGAGACCAAGGCAGGAGTCGAAGAGATCCGGTCAACCTTGGAGCAGGCACGGCCGGATCCGGGTGATGTGTTTCAAATCTTGCCGTCAGGGGGGACCACGGGACTTCCGAAAGGGGCCCCTCGGACCCACAATGACTACGTCTGTAACATCGAGTACAAGTCAAAGGCCTGGGATTTGAATGTGACAGACACGGTGTTGGTGGCCTCCCCAGTAGGACACAACTTGGCCCTCCTGGTTTGTGTAACCGGGTCTGTATTTCAAGGGGCAAAACAGGTCTTGCTCGACTCCACCTATCCCCAGGATTTCTGCCAGATCGTGCAGGAAGAGAAAATAACCTGCACAGGTCTGGTGCCCACCCTGATCAGCCGCATTGTCAATTTCGAGGATCTGGGCCAATATGACCTCAGTTCCCTGAATAAGATCTACGTGGGCGCCGCAAACAGCCCGCCGGAGCTGGTCAAGAACGTGGAGGATAGAATCGGGGCCCGCTATATTAATGCCTTTGGCATGGTGGAAGGCCCTCTAAGCCAATCCCGCCCCCATGATCCCCTTGAAATACGATGTAACACGATCGGGAGGCCATGCTGTCCTTATGATGACATCGTCACCCTTGATTCTAGCGGGAAGAAGACCCCTCCGGGGGTGGAGGGAGAGCTCTCTGCAAAGGGACCGGGTATTTTTACCGGTTACTTAAAGAACCCTCAGGCCAACATGGATTCATTTACGCCACATGGCTATTTTCGCACCGGGGATCTGGCGGTGATCGATGAAAAGGGGACCATAAGGATCACAGGCAGGATAAAGGACATCATCATTCGAGGGGGGGAAAACATTGCGGCCCGTGATGTGGAAGATCTCATCTCTTCCCATCCTCATGTGGAATATGTGGCCGTGGTGGGCATGCCCGATCCGGATCTGGGTGAACAGGTGTGCGCCTATGTTAAGCCGGTTGAGGGGGCATCGGTCATGCATGAGGAAGTGATAACACATCTGGACAAAATGGAGGCCTCCAAGATCCATTATCCGGCGAGGACAGAGATCGTCCAAGAAATGCCTCTGACTGCCGCAGGCAAAGCGGATAAAAAGGTCCTGAAAAAGGATATTGAAGCAAAGCTAAAATCTGAATCAGAAAAGACTTAGCAAGGATGTGGCGCGGTGTTTTTCCCAACATTCCAGTATTCTATCATTCCTTTAGTCACATATGGAAGGAGTAAGTCATGAAATACAAACACATGTTCTCAGAAGTCGCCATGAAGGGAATCACCTTTCCCAACAGGCTACAGCGGACCTCCATGGTGTCTGGGCTGGCCACAGAGGATGGACACGTCACCGAAGACCTTAAGGCCCGGTACCAGCGAGAAGCCAGGGGTGGGGTGGGCTCCATCGTAGTGGAGGCTGCAGTCGTGCTGCCATCCAGAAGCTCATACAACCTGCGCATCAGCGATGATAGCTTTACCGACGCGTTGAAAGGTTTGGTGGAGGCTATCCGGGAGGCAAATCCAGAGACGAAACTGGGCATTCAAATCATGCACTTCTTGAAAATAGCAAGGAGTGGATGGAGGCAAAAAGTCACCGATTTCAAGCCAGAGGACCTGTCCGTTATCGTGCAGCAGCATGCCGATGCCGCCAGACGTGCGTTATCCGCTGGGTTTGATTTTATAGAACTTCATATGGCGCACGCATATACCCTCTCCTCGTTTTTATCACTTTCGAATCAAAGAAAGGATAAATATGGTGGTGGGTTGAAGAACAGAATGCGATTGCCCATAGAAGTATATGAGGCGGTTCGGGCAGTGGTCGGTGACAGTTATCCCCTCGGGGTCCGAATAAACGGTGAAGATTTCACGATCCCTGGTACCACGCTGCTCCAAAGCACTCAGGTTGGCAAGAAGCTTGCCGAACTGGGTGCCGCTTACATCAGTGTCTCAGGGGGGAGTCGGTTTGAAGATGCACCTCCACCGCCTGAAAACACGCCGCCTGACCCCATGTCTGGATATAGCGGCCACCGGATGAGCCCATGGTACTGGTTTCCCGATGGGACGCACGTCTATTTGGCTGAAGGGGTTCGGAAAGCAGTTCGTGAGGCAGGCTATGACACCCCCATTGTGACGGCAGGAAAGATCCGCACACCCAAAATGGCAGAGGAGATCATCCAGCAGGAAAAGGCGGATATCGTCGGATTGTGTCGTGCCTTGCTTTGTGACCCCGACTGGCCTATAAAGGCAGAGGAGGGCCGGGCAAAGGACATCGTACAATGTACCGCCTGTAATTGGTGCCTGGAAGCGGACTCAAGGATGGAAAAGGTAAATTGTTCCCGTTGGCCGGAAGGCAACTTGGTGGCGCCAACGCCTTTTACAAAGAAGGAAGCCCGCGCTAGCGCGCTTCCAAAAGGGGGCAAGTAGATATAAGTCCCCCGTCCAATGCCTTCTTGAGACACGTGTTGTAATTCGTCAAAGGTGTCATTCCGGGCGAGCTCACATGCCTGCCCCCCATTTAATACGGGGTTGAGCGAGACCCGGAATCCAGGAAATTAGCGCAAAATCACGGCATTCTGGATCCCGGCTCGCACCCCGCTGAGCGGGATTTGGCCGGGATGACGGATTACGACACAGCCTCTGATGGGGGAGGGCGGAGCTTGCCCCGTACTCGATACGGGGGTGGGGGTGAAGTATCAATAGTAATCATAGCTGGAGGAGAGAGTCATGTCATTAAAAGGTAAGACAGCGGTCATCACAGGCGGCGCCAAGGGGATAGGGAAGGCCATCGCCTTGCGCCTTGCAAAGGAAGGCGCAAACATTGGGATCTTAGACATCCTAAAGGATGAGGCAGACAGGACCGCCGAAGAGATCAAGAAACAGGGTGTCGAGGCAACGGCCATTCAATGTGATGTTACACAATATAATAAGGTGAAAGAGGCGGTAGCCCAAATTCACAAGGCGTACGGCTCCATAGATATCCTGGTCAACAACGCGGGCATCGATGAAGCACGTCCCTTTGTGGACACAGACGAGGCCCTTTGGGATAAGATTTTAGGTGTCAATTTTAAGAGTTTTTTAATCGCATCACATGTGTGTGTTCCCTATATGATTGAACAGAACAGTGGCAACATCGTGAGCATGGGTTCTGATGCGGGCAGAATCGGGGCTGCCAATGAAGTGATTTACTGCGCCACCAAGGCCGCTATCATGTCCGCGTCTAAGGCACTGGCCAGAGAAGTGATTAGGTATAATATCCGGGTGAATTGTGTCAGCCCGGGCCCTGTGCATACGGATCTCTGGGATCAACTCCATCCCGGCGAAAAGGGGCAGAAGGTGACCGAGGCCATAAAGCGGATCATTCCCATGAGGCGGCTTGGTACTCCAGAAGATGTGGCGGATGTGGTCGCCTTTTTTGTGAGTGACGATTCAAGATACCTAACAGGTCAAGTCCTGAGCATTGACGGCGGATTAACCATGATAAGTTAATAAAATCGCAAAGCGATTTTATATGGGAAGGAGAAGCGTATGGATTTCAGCCTGCCGGATCAACTCCTAAAACTCAAAGAAGAGGCCCGCGATTGGGTAGAGAATGTCCTGAATCCCATGTCCACGCCCTTGGAAGAGGAAGAGAGAATTCCTGACGAGCTGGTGGAGGAACTCCGTAAGGGACGCTTCCGCTTCTTTGGCCTCACCATCCCCAAGGAATATGGAGGTGAGGGTTGGAGAGCCATTGAGTGGTTCACCGTGCTCGAAGAACTGGCCAAGGCCTATGCCACGGTAAGACTTATTGCCCATACCATGAACGGACTCTTCTGGAGGCCAATCCTCTACTTTGGCACAGAGGAACAGAAAAAAGAGTACCTGCCCAAACTGGCCACAGGAGAAATCTGGGCGGCGAATAGCTTGACTGAACCTGAAGCGGGCACAGGGAAAGACATAAACTCCAAGGCGGTCAAAGACGGCGAAGATTATGTCCTGAGCGGACACAAATGGCTCATCACCCTTTTTCCCGGATACACCAAGTTGATCTACGCCTTTGCAGCTACAGAAGAGGGGATTACCTCTTTCCTGGTGGACGCGCCAAGGAAGGGCCTGGTTCTTAAACCCATGGAAAAGATGATGGGGTGTGTCGGCCCGCGCCATTACAACGTGATCTATAAAGATTGCCGGGTCCCCGCCTCGAACATCCTGGGGGAGAAAGGAAAAGGATTGGACGTGGCCTTTGGCATGCTTCATCTGAGCAGGGTCTCCATCGCCTTTTGCTGTGTGGGGCTTGCCCAAAGGATGTTGGATTTGGCCATAGATTATGCAAAGAAGAGGACCACCTTTGGCAAGCTCTTGGTCAAGCGTCAGGCCATACAGAACAATGTGGCCCAGATGGGGACAGAGATCCAGGCTGCAAGGCTTCTTGCTTATGAGGCCGCATGGAAGTTTGACCAAGGGCAGGATATCGTCATGGAAGCCGCCATGGCCAAGCTTTTTGCGGAACAGGTCATAACAAGAGTTTCGGAGATGGCGCTTCGAATCCATGGAGGGATTGGTTATACCAGCGCTTATCCAATGGAGCGGCACTTCCGGGATGCACGCTCCTACCATTTCGAGGAAGGCACAGAAGAGATCCAGAAACTCCTCATCGCGAGGCATCTATTCAAGTGAGGCTCTTCAGAGCGGGGCTTCTTTATTTGGTATAAGAATCATCTCCTCCCCCTTGATGGGGGAGGATTTACCCGCCATAGCTCTTTGGCGGGTTGAGGTGGGGGTGAAGGTAAATCCTTTCTACCCCCTCCCCTAACCCCTCTCACCAGGGGAGGGGAATGTTAATGATGTCATTCATTACTGTCGTGAAGGGCGGGGTATTTTTGACATATTTCGACATATGAAAAATAAGAATTGATTGGAGGGAGGATATCATGAGAAACCAAATGAAGGTTATTGACATCCATAATCATTTTTACTCGAAACCATGGCTGGACTATCTATCTCAGAGGACTGAGGCACCCCAGTTTGAGTGGACAAGCGACACATCCGGTGTGGCAAAGATCGGCACCTCAACGCCCAGTCACGTGGATATGGCGGGGGATTTTGATATAAAGGCAAGGGTAGAGGACCTGGACGAGGCGGGGATTGATATCCAGGTCCTTTCTCATACCTGCCCAGGCGTCGCTGAGCTTCCCGTCAAAGAGAGTATTGAGTGGGCACAAAAGATCAACGACATATTCGCAGAGATTTGCGAGGAATACAAAGGGCGCTTCTATTTCCTGGCCACACTTCCCCCTGGAGATATTGATGAGGCCTTGAAAGAAATGGAGAGAGCCTATAAGGAGTTAGGGGCAAAGGGTTTCCAGATGTATTCCAGTATCGAGGGGGAAATGGTCACGGAAGAAAAGTTTTACCCGGTCTTTGAAAAGGCAGCCGAGTATGGGCTGCCTGTCAAGATCCATCCCTCTTTCAGGCCACTCACAACAGAGGCCATGCAAAAGGCAGGACTGCCCCTTCAGCTTTATGGTTTTACACTGGACACCACCATGGCACTCACCCTCATGCTTTTACAAGGCTTTTTCGAAAAACTGCCCGGCCTGAAGGTCATTCACTCCCATCTGGGGGGCATGGCGCCCTATATGATGGGTCGCATCGATACCGCTTTTAAACGTTATTCCAAAGAAATTTGTGTGGACTGTTCACTGCCTCCTTCAATAGCCTATAAAGATCACGTCTATGTGGATACCCTTTCCATGCATGTTCCAGCCATAAAGTGTGCTTATGAGTATATGGGCATTGATCATCTGCTCTTTGGGACCGACTATCCCCACAGGGCTTCAGGAACGGTGGAGGGGAATCTGGAGACTCTAGATAAAGTGGGGTTTTCCAATGAAGAGAAGGAGAAAGTCCTCTCAAAGAATGCCATGAAATTATTTAACCTGGAGTAGTCTTTTAACCCTTAAACCTATCAACGGCCGGAAAATGTAGTTTTGCGGCACATGTAACGGAGGTGAAGACATGGGTAAAGAAATCTGGCAAAAAGGCGTAACAAGGAGAGACTTCATCAAAACAGTGGGGGCAGCAGGAATTGCCGCTACTGGGGCGGGGCTACTGCCCCGAAATTCCCTGGCTGCCAAAAGAGACCATATCCTGATTGGCCACCCGACCCCGGCCACGGGCCCTATAGCACCCTTTGGGGAGACCTCTGCCTGGGTGGATAAAAGGGCTATGGCAGAGATCAACAAGGACGGCGGGATATTTCTCAAGGACTTGGGCAAAAAGCTACCCATCAGGGTCAAAGGCATGGATACGGAAAGCAATCCGTCTAAGGCGGCTGAAGTGGCCTCCAAGTTGATCTTGCAGGACAAGGTTGATTTGATGTTGGTGGCACATACACCGGACACGGTCAATCCCGTCGGGGCCATCTGTGAAAGATACCAGGTCCCCTGTATCTCCACTGTGGCTCCCATCGAGCCCTGGCTTACGGGAGGGCCTTACAAATGGACCTTCCATTTCTTTTGGGGACTTGGGGACATCATCACGGTCTTCACAGGGATGTGGGAGGCACACAGTACCAATAAGGTGGTGGGCGGGTTTTGGCCCAATGATCCTGATGGAGCCGTATGGGCCGTGGAGTTCGGCAAGAAACTCAAAGCCATGGGTTACAAGGTGGTGGACGTGGGACGATTCCCTTATGGCATGCAGGATTTCAGCGGTTTCATAAGCACGTGGAAAAAAGAGAAGGTGGAGATCCTGACAGGCGTTCCTATCCCGCCTGACTGGGCAACCGCATGGAGACAATGTCACCAACAGGGATTCATTCCCAAGATAGCGACCATCGGAAAGGCGATTCTGTTCCCGGCCGCTGTGCAAGCCATTGGCGGGAACCTTCCCAATGGTCTAACTTCCGAAATCTGGTGGACACCCTTCCACCCTTTTAAGTCATCCATTGCCGGCTACTCATGCAAGGGACTCGCTGAAGCCTGGGGTAAGGAAACGGGGCGGCAGTGGACCCAACCCATGGGGTTTGAATACGCCCTCTTTGAGATCGCGGCAGACGCACTGATACGGGCAGGCTCTTTAAAGGCAAAGAAAATCAGGAAGGCCATCGAAGAGACCCAACTTGAAACCATGGTGGGACGGATCAGGTTCAATGAGAAGAACTTCGCCCTGACCCCGTTGGTGGGAGGCCAGTGGGTTAAAGGCACCAAGTGGCCCTGGGATCTCAAGATCACTTACAACAAAGAGCATACCCATATCCCGACCACGGGGAAGATGGTATTTCCCATTACAAAATAAGAGACACGTAGCCCTTCCTGATTTCACAGGAAGGGCTACCGGTTTAGAAGGCCTTGATGTCTCCACTTCTCACCATAAATAATCTACACAAATCCTTCGGCAAGGTAGCGGCCGTTCACGATCTCAGCTTTGAGGTGGAGCCTCGTGAAATCCTGGGGATCATCGGCCCCAATGGCGCAGGGAAAACGACTACGTTCAACCTCATCACAGGCGAAATCAGACCAGACAAGGGAGAGGTTATATTCGGCGGTGATGATGTGACCTTTGATCCCACATTCAGAAAATGTCGTATGGGTATAGCCCGTACCTACCAGATTCCAAAGCCCTTCGTGAACATGACTGTACTCGAGAATCTTTTGGTTGGCGCAATTTACGGTGGGAACAGAGGATACAAGCAATCCAGAGAAAAATGCGAAGAAATCTTAGAGAAAACAAAGCTGAAAACCATGACAAATGCCATCGCGGGCTCTTTGCCGCTCCTAGATCGGAAGCGCTTGGAGTTAGCCAAGGCCCTTTCAACAGATCCAACACTTCTTCTCGTGGACGAAGTGGCTGGCGGGCTCACTGAGTCGGAAGTGGAGGAAGTCCTAGAAATCATTCACTCCGTAAGAAAAGATGGTGTTACGGTGTTGTGGGTGGAACATATCATCATGGCCATGCAAAAGGGCCCTGATCGATTACTGGTGATGAACTTTGGGCGTAACCTATTTTGTGGAAGGCCCGAAGAGGCCTTCAAGTCAGAGGAAGTCCAGAGGATTTATTTGGGAGCTGAGGAGGATTGATGCTCGTTCTCCAGATCAAGGACCTGAATGTATACTACGGGGAGTTCCATGCCTTGTCTGGTATTGATCTTGATGTGGAAAAACGCCAGGTTGTCTCCCTCATGGGCGCCAATAGTGCGGGGAAATCAACCCTTCTGAAGACGATCTCCGGCATCTTGAAGCCTAGTTCTGGATCCATCAGCTTCAATGGGAAGAGGATCGATAATCTGGATCCACATGACATCGTGGCCTTAGGAATGTCTTTGGTGCCGGAGGGCCGAAAGATTTTTTCAGCCCTTACGGTTCGAGAAAACCTCCTCATTGGATCCTACACGCCGAGGGCCCGAAAGACGAGGAATGAGAGCCTTGAAAATGTGTTTCAGCTTTTCCCAGCTCTGAAAGGGCGGATAGAGCAGAAAGGGACGGACCTAAGCGGAGGTGAGCAGCAAATGCTCTCTATTGGCAGGGCCCTCATGTCACAACCTCATTTTATTATTTTTGATGAGCTTTCACTGGGATTGAGTCCCCTAGTGGTCAAAGAACTATACAAAACCGTAAGGCGAATGAATCAGGAAGGCATGACAGTCGTCTTAGTGGAGCAGGACGTAAAAAGAAGTCTAAAGGTCGCTGACTTTGCCTACATTCTTCAAGAAGGCAAAATAACACTAAAAGGTAACCCAAGATACTTTACCGAAGAGACCGTGAAAAAGGCATACTTTGGTCTTTAGTTCCACCCCCTCCCAAACCCTCCCCCTTGAAGGGGGAGG
Source organism: Desulfobacteraceae bacterium (assembly GCA_050122535.1). Classification (GTDB taxonomy): domain Bacteria; phylum Desulfobacterota; class DSM-4660; order Desulfatiglandales; family HGW-15; genus JASFEQ01. The sequence continues at coordinate 19,008 of JASFIT010000036.1, forward strand.
GCAGGGTGGGGGTGAAG
>JASFIT010000037.1:0-18827 GCA_050122535.1 Desulfobacteraceae bacterium
AGACAACCCGGAAGTGGTTGTGTTGGGCGCCGGACTGGTAGGCATGGAAGTGGCGTCGGGCCTGCTGGAGCGGGGTTGCTCGGTGCGCATTGTTGAGAAGGAACTGGGGGTTCTTCCCCTGTATTTTGATGGACCAGCAGAGAACCACATTAGGGAGGTCTTTCTCCAAAAAGGGGCTCATATTTTTACCGGCAAAGAGGTGAGCCAGGTCAAAAGCGATAAGGGCAGAATAGAGGCTATGTTCTCCGATGGCAGGGCTGTGGAAGGCGATGTCCTGATTACGGCCACCGGCGTTAAAGCACGCGTCTCATTCCTCAGAGATAGTGGGGTTGGGATAAACCAGGGCATTTTGGTGGATAAACAGATGAGGACAAACATGCCAAATATTTACGCAGCCGGTGATGTGGCTGCGGCTTTGGACTTTTTTACTGGGGAGCCAGGGCTCAACCCTATTCTGCCTGCCGCTGTGGAGCAAGGAAAGGTGGCTGGCGCTAATATGGCAGGACAGCCAACCGACTATAAGGGCTGGATCTCCATGAACACATTTAATTTCTTCGGACATAGGGCCTTTTCGGCAGGGCTCTCCATGTCTCTGGATGGAGATTACGATATATGGGAAGCGAACGATAGCGCCAAGAAACAATTCAAAAGGTTGGTCTTCTATGAAGACCGCCTTGTGGGCGCCGTGCTTGTCAATATGGAGGTGGACTCGGGGGTCTTGGTCCATCTCATGAGAAAGCGGGCGGACATGGGCGCATACAAGGAATTGCTATTTGAAAGGCCCAGGGATGTGGGTCGCTGGTTGATGTTGGAGTTAGAGAAGAGGGAAGCCGATCGCCCAGTCACTTAAGAATTCTTTAGGTAAACGTATGACCTCCTTCTATGATGTATTGAAGAGGGAACATGGCGGTTGTCCGACGGACTGCCTCGCCTGCGAGGAAGATTGTGCCCAGGAAAAGGGGGGCGAAGCCAGGATAAAATCTGTCCATGTCCCAGAGGTGGGATTTCGGGGGGTCGTAAGCTGCCTTCAATGTGGCGAGCCTGCATGCATGCCGGTATGCCCTCTCGGCGCCATCACCAAAAGCGAAAATGACGGCGTGGTCAGGATTAATGAGAGTAAGTGTGTGGGCTGTGGCCTGTGTAACATGGCCTGTCCCTATGGCGGCATATATTTAGATTCTGAAGAGGGAGTCGCTAGAAAGTGTGATACCTGTGATGGCGAGATGAAATGCGTCCAGGCATGCCAGTATGAAGTCCTGTCAGTGGGCCGAAGCCGCACTATTCTGAGTTACCTGGATGAAGACATTGTTTCACCTGGGACACCGACTTGTCCCGGTTGCATGGGCATGCTCTCCGGAAGATTTGCCCTGAGGATCCTAGCCAAGGACAAGCGTGCGGTGATTTTAAGCTGTCCAGGCTGCACCCCATTTGTGGCTGCTATGAGCGCCATCCCCTGCCAGTTCTGCCTCATGCCACACGTGGCCGCCGTGGCCTCAGGCATCAAAAGACAATATGTCTCCTCGGGCAAGGAGGATATCAGGGTTATTGCCTTTGTGGGTGATGGGGCTACTGCTGATGTGGGCTTTCAGTCCCTCTCTGGTGCTGCTGAGAGGGATGAAAGCATTATCTTTATCTGTAGTGACAATGAGGCCTACATGAACACGGGCATCCAGAGAAGCAGCACGACCCCTTTGGCGGCCTGGACGTTCACGACACCCATAGGGAATTTGCGCCAAGGCAAGGAACAGCAAGCCAAGTACATGCCCCTTATTATGGCCTTTCACGGGGCCGCCTACGTGGCGACAGCCACTATGGCCTATCCGGAAGATTATGCCCAAAAGCTGACCAGGGCTTTGGAGGTCAAAGACGGCCTGGTCTATATCCATCTCTTCTCCCCGTGTCCTCCAGGTTGGAGAGCCCCTATTGATAGTGGTATTGAAATAAGCCGGATGGCGGTGCAGACCAACTATTTTCCCCTTTGGGAGGCGGAAAGAGGCAGATTCCGCTTTACCCACCGAGAGCGGTCCCCCCGCCCCATTGGTGAATTCACTCAGTTGATGGACAGATTTTCTCATCTCGACACTAAGGCTCTGGAGAAACTTCAGAAGACCGTAGATGACAGATACCAAATCATCGAAAGCTTGTGTAACCGAGATTCACAGAGCAATGGAAATTAAGGAAAGGTGGATGGCAAGGGCAACTAGGGAACAGGGAATCAAGGAAGATGTCTGGGTTCGAACCACATGTGGCATGTGCTATGCTTCGTGCGCCATGAGGGTGAGGCGGGTTAATGGAGTAGCCGTGAAGGTGGAGGGGGACCCCGATTCCGACTATGGCGCAAGAGGCGGGCTATGCGGAAAAGGCATGGCATCGCTTCAGTATCTTTACGATCCAAACCGCTGCAACTATCCGGTAAAACGGACAAACCCAGAGAAAGGGATCGGTGTTGATCCTAAGTGGAAGCGCATATCTTGGGATGAGGCTCTGGGTGAAATAGCGGAAAAGTTAAAAGAGATCAAAGCGGACAACCCTAATAAACTGTTTGTAATGGGTAGCCCGAGCCCGGGCATGTCAATGTCATCCTTGATCCCTCTGTTTCTGTGGGCCAAGGCTTTTGATACTGATAACACCTCCAACGGGGGTGCCGGACTTCACTGCGGCAGCGCTTCTCACATGGGTGCAGGAATGAACCATGCTGCATGGTCTGCACTGCCCGACTATGCGTATTGCAACTATGTCATCCATTTTGGAGCTAACAAAGGAACAGGGGCAGGACACTCCGCCGCCATGCTTATGAGAAAGGCTGCTGATGCCAGACGCAGAGGCATGAAGGCAGTTGTCTTCGACCCTGTATGCAATTTCGCTGGGGGCAAGGCTAGAGAGTGGGTCCCCATTTTGCCAGGAACTGATCTGGCGGTGGCCTTAGCCATGGCTAATGTCATTGTAAACCAACTAGGGATATATGACGAAGAATACCTCAAAAAGAAAACGAACGCACCTTATCTGGTCAAACCTGACGGTGAGTATGCCCGTGATGCAACTGGTCAACCGCTCTTGTGGGATGAAACCAATAGTAAGAGCATCCCTTGGAACGACCCTGAGGTTCTCCATGTTGATGTGGCCATGGAGGGAGAATATGAGGTTGACGGTGTAAAGTGCCAACCAGTTTTTGCCCTGCTCAAAGAGCAGTGGAAGAAATTCACACCGCAGTGGGCGGAAGGGGTGAGCACAGTGCCGGCCACCACGATAAAGCGAATCGCTCAGGAGTTTGCTGAAAATGCGCGGATTGGCTCAACCATAAATATACGGGGGGTGAATTTACCCTACCGACCCGTAGCTGCCATACAATTTCGCGGTGGCTCGGGGCACTCTAATGGGTTTCACACCTATTTTTCTGTAAACATCTTGAACCATCTGGTTGGTGCCGCCGACGTGCCTGGTGGCTTGATCGGTTGGCCGTCAAGATGTTTTGGTTTCCCTGGGACCGGCAACCCCAAATTTGAGCCTTTTGCCAGTACGGACGGCTTTTTGCGGTGTACCATCTGGGCCCCAGGAATACCCGGAGCCTGGCCACATTCCACCCCCGTGTTGCCACAGAAATTGAACCTCTTGGACCTATTCAGCACCAGCAGTTTCTCTCTGTTTCCCTGGGTGAAGGAAACAGAGGAGATGTATCAGAAGTTGGAGGTGCCTTATAGGGCAGAGGTTCTGCTTCAACTTGCTGGCAATCCACTGATGACCATTGCCAACCCGGATACCGTGGCCGAACAGTTGAGGAAGTTTCCTTTTATCATCTCTATCGTCACGATGCACAATGAGACCACCGAGAGCTTTGCCGATATCGTCCTACCTGATACTTGCTTTTTAGAAAGTCTAAGCTGCTGGGATGCCGAATTTTTTAGCTTTAACCATCCCACCGGCATGGATGACTGGTACTGGCATATACGTCAGCCCGTGGTGAAACCTATGTATGAAAGGCGATTCGCAGTGGAGGTCCTGACTGAGCTCGCGGACAGGATTGGCATGAGGAAGGAGTGGAACTCTGCCATAAATGCCTACCTCATGCTCTTCACCCTGGCGCCCATGCCCTATCCGCCGGAGGCAAAGCTTTCTTGGGAAGAAATGGTCGACGGGTTTATTAAGGCGAGGTTTGGGTCAGAGCATGATTTGCATTGGTTTAAGGAGCATGGTTTCATTACCTGGCCAAAGAAAGTGGAGGAGTCTTACTGGCGCTGGTTCGTCGATGCACGAGCTTCCATTTATGCTGAGTTCCTTGTAGCGCAGCTCCAGGGTATTCAGGAAATCTGCGAACCACGGGGGATCCCTATTGACTATGAGCAGTACACGCCACTACCGAGCTATTTCCCCACAGTCGTGCACAAGTCGAAAGACCCCCAATATGACTTAATCGCCTTTTCCTACAGGGATATTCTGCATACGGGACACCATACTCTGGGAACACCTTGGCTTCTCGAAGCAAGCGACATGAATCCCTTTACCTTCAAGGTAACCATGCATGTCAAAGCGGCTGAGGAAAGGGAGCTAAAGGATGGTGACATGATCTGCATCGAGAATGAGCGTGGCGTCAAGATAAAAGGCACGCTTCATACTATAGAATCTCAGCATCCTCAGACGGTGGCTATTTGTTCTGTGGGTGGAGGCCATTGGGCCAAGAGTCAACCTTTGGCTAAAGGCAGGGGTGTCTGCTTCAACTATCTTCTGCCTGCTGAGTGGGGATACAATTGTCCCATAACCAGCAATATAGAGACCAGTGTCAAAGTGAGAGTCTACAAGGCTGAAACGGGAAAGGAAATACCGAAATGAGATGGGGAATGGCCATAGATTTGCAAAAATGTGTCGGCTGTTTTTCGTGTCAGATAGCTTGCAAGCAGGAACATTTTCTTCCTCCAGGGATATTCTACGCCCAGGTGCTCATAGGAGAGGTGGGCACCTATCCCACGGTGCGAAAGCTCATCTATCCAGTCCTTTGCAATCACTGTGAGGAGCCCTCTTGTGTGGACGTGTGTCCCTCGGGTGCAACAACAAAAGGGGATGACGGCATCGTGTGCGTGGATTCGGATGTCTGCATAGGTTGTAGAAGCTGCCTCATCGCTTGCCCCTATCAGCAGAGGAGTTATCTGCCAAAGAAGGACTCTGAATACTTTCCAGGTCAGGGATTGACACCTTATGAGGAGATGGGGAAGGAGCTCTACCCATTGGAAAAGGGGACGGTGGTAAAATGTAATTTTTGTAAAGAGATCATTGATGCAGGGCTTGAAAAAGGGCTTGCTCCGGGTGTGGACTGGGATGCAACGCCAGCTTGTGTGAATGCCTGCCCTGCCAAAGCCCGATTCTTTGGGGATCTGGATGATGCGGAGAGTGAAGTGTCGCAACAAATAAGGGCCAGGAGGGGCTTTCAACTCCACTTTGAGTTTGGCACTGAGCCGTCAGTGTATTATCTTGAGTAATCAAAGCGAGGCGCGAAGTGCAATTCTCACAAGTACTTCGACGGATGGAAGGGTGATCTGCAACCCTAAAAAGCAACGAGATATAAGGAGGTGATAGGTTTAGATACAGTATGGGATAGTCAGGAACGTACGGTTGGATTTAATTCAAAAAGAGAGGAGGGGGATATGAAAGCGAAAACGAGAATCATGGCAGGATTGGTCATTTGTATGTTTTTGCTTCTTGCTGGCCTGTTTCCATCTGGTGCTCACGGTAAAGAAGTAACCGCACAGAAGCCCATAGTTCTGGGATGGGTACTCTCGCTGTCTGGTCCTATGGCAGGCCTGGGGATCGACGCCTATAAGCCGGCTCTGGCCCTGGTGGAGCATATTAACAAAGAGGGAGGAATAGCCGGCCATCCGGTAAAACTCATTTTTGCTGATACGGAGAGCGATGCCACCAAAGGGGTAATCGCTGCCAAGAGGCTGGTAATGAAAGATAAGGTGCATATGCTACTGGGAGACACGAGCCTCGGGGTGGCTATACCTGTAGGGTTAGCCGCCTCTCAATTTAAGATACCTCATTTGGTCCATACGGGTTCTGAGGCATTCGGGATGCAGATGAAAAAGGCTGGAAAGGAAGCACATCATTGGAACTTTGCTGTCATAGGTGTCATGGTCTACGACATGATGACAGTGGTCGCTAAGTGGAGCAAGACAGTGGGCACAAAGGTTGCCGTCCTATATCCGGATAGCGCCTTTGGCAAGGCATGCTCCGGCCTTTTTATGAAGCTTGCCCCAAAGTATGGGTTAGAGATTTCACTGACTTCCAGCTATCCCATGAATGCCACCGTCTTCGGGCCTCAAATAGCCGCGATAAAGGGGAAGCCCGACCTGGACGTGCTCGTTTTTACGGGTGCCGAGTTCGCCACCGGCCTTTGCATAGCAGCGGTAAGAGAAGCGGGCATTACGCTTCCTATCGGTACTGAGAGCGCTATGATTAGCGCTGAAATACTTAAGGTTGGGAAAATACGTAAGGCCTACCAAATGGCCCCCACCATTATGGTCAGCGGCGGTGCGTCTGATGGGTTCTGGGAAACCCTGCCCCCTGATGACCCTCGTCGACCGGTCATCGCGGAATGGAGTGCACTACACGAGAAATTTGTGGGGAGGAAGATGAGTAGTGCTCGCGAGGCGTATGCCTTCGGCACCCTGCACCTGCTGAAAGATGTGTGGGGAAGACTGCTTAAAGACCAGCCCGATATTCTTGATAAGGACCTGGTTAGCATCCGCGCTGCAGCCAGGGATTATACGGAGACTGTCAAAAACGTCATCGTATCCAGTGGGGCAACGGTATCCATGAGCCCTAAAGACCACCTTGGGTTGATTCCAGGCACATGTTTCATGCTGGCACGATTCAGGGACCCACCTCCCCACCAAGTCGTCCCCGGCTTTGAAATGGCACCTCCGCCATGGCGTAGGTAGTGGCGGGAACAAACAGGTTTTCCCCTGCCAGCCACCTTTGAGGATGGCTGGCAGGGAAGCTGGCTACGGAAGAGGCAGGTTTGATAGAACAGACACTCTGGGTCCTTTTCTCAGGCATCACTCTGGGTTGCATTTATGCCTTTGTCGCTCTCGGGTTTGTGATCGTTTACAGCATGACGAAGATGTTCAATCTTTGCGCCGGCGAGTTCGTCATGCTTGGTGCCATCCTGGCAGGCATATTCTACGGATTCGGCTTTCCTCTTTTCTTGTCTATAGCTCTGGCACTCATTATTTGCGGTGCCATGGGGGCTATCACGTGGCTTGTGTTTCTACACCACCCCTATTCATCAGGAGCCTCGCCCTTGACACTGCTTTTGGTCATAGCTGCCTTGGCCATCGTGTCTATGGGAAGTGCTTATATGATATGGGGGACTGCACCAAGGAGCTTACCCGAGTTCACACATCTCAAGTTGGTTGTCGCAGGTGTCACCATACCTCCTCAATTTCTTTGGGTTTGGGGAGTCACAGCCCTCGCAGTAGGTTTTCTGTTTTTCCTGCTTGACAGAACTTTAGTGGGAAAGGCATTCAGGGCCTGCTCTGAAAACCCTGTGGCAGCAAGGTTAATGGGGATTAATCCCAACTTTATGGCTTTCTTGTCCTTTGTGTTGGCAGCATTACTGGGAGGAATCGCTGGTGTCATTTCAGCTCCGGTGACCACAGCCAGTTATGCCATGGGGTTAGGAATGACCATAAAGGGTTGCCTTGCCGCTATGCTAGGTGGCATAGACAGGGCTCAGGGGGCTATCATTGGCGGGCTCATTCTGGGGTTGGCGGAAAGTTTTGCTGGAGGCTTTATTTCCACCGCGTTTATGGAGGCAATCGCTCTGGGTTTGTTGATAGCCATTCTACTTTTTCGCCACGAAGGGATATTCGGTATCAGGGAGGAAAAGTTTTGTCGAAAGTGAGCGAGTTTTTTTACCAAATTCAGAGAAGCGAGCTTTTTTACCGAATACAGAAAACAGAAAACAAACCAAAGAAGATGGCCTTGGTGACAATAGGTGTTTTTTCGCTCTTTCTCCCTCGCCTGGTTGGTCCTTATGTTGAAACGGTTCTTATTTTTGTCCTGGTGTATTCCCTCGTGGGCGCAGGGATTTATCTCCTGATGGGCCACGCCGGGATAATCTCTTTAGGGCAAGTTGGCTTTTATTGTATAGGTGCTTACGTTTCAGCGCTTCTCTCTATTCATTACGATTTTTCACCATGGATAGCTATATTCTGTGCCGCCATGTTAAACGGTGGCATTGCCTATGTTTTGGGCAAGCCCTTTTGCAGGGCGACTGGTATGTCTCTGGCCATAATAACTTTGGCGTTCAGCATGGTCGTCTATTTGGCCGTTTCCAGGCTGCCCTTTACAGGAGGTCATGATGGAATTGCCGGTATCCCCCGCCTGCATATCGGTACCTTGAGTTTCAGCGATGACCATTACTACTACTTACTATGGGGGGTGTTGGGTGTTGTTCTTCTGTTCACCTATAACTTGACGCAAAAGAAGATAGGAAGAGGACTGCGCGCCTTGAACGAGTTTTCTGGCGGTGATGAGGTGGCTGCTATAACATCAGGTATAGATACCACCAGACTCAAGCTTCAAGTTTTCGTCATAGCGGCTGTCTACGCCAGTGTTGCGGGAAGCCTATTTGCTCACTGGATGATGACTGTAAACCCCAATTTCTTTAACATGTTTGTTACTTTTGTGTTTGTCATGATGGTAGGGATTGGTGGTTTCAGAAGTATATGGGGTCCCCTTATTGGAGCAACATTTTACTTTGGGTTGAAGGAAATGCTGACTGTTCTTTTGGAGGGGCGAGGCGTACTGGGAATAGAGAGCGTTATCTTTGGTTTAATCTTTATCATAATACTGCTCTTCTTGCCTGGAGGCATCACAAGCCTACCAAGAGAATGGCGAGAGTGGATACACGAGTGGCAACGCCGGAGGCATGAATCTACTGCCCATTCGTCATGAATGGTCAAGTTCGGTGAGGTTTTTGCGGTGGGCAAAAAAACCCAACCACTTCTAGAGGTCAAGGAGGTGACCAGATTCTTTGGCTCACTGGTTGCACTGCACCAGGTGTCTCTTGATGTCTATCCTGGAGAGATAGTTGCCGTTATTGGCCCCAATGGTGCCGGAAAGACAACCCTTTTTAACGTGATCGCTGGGATTTTGTCTCCAACAAAGGGTGAGGTCTGGTTTGGGGGGCAAGAAATAACGAAATTGCGGACTCACGAGATTTCCCGCCTGGGCATTGGTAGCACCTTTCAGGACTTCCGCCTCTTTAATAACATGGCGGGATTCGAGAATGCCATGCTAGGCGCCTGGCGATTTTCACGAGTCGGTCTGCTTGGATGTATGCTTGGATTGCCTAAGGCGAAGCGAGACGACGACACAATTGCCCATGGGATGCTGAGGAGACTGGCCTTGTTAGGTATATTGGACAAACGACTCGTTCCGCCGCCTTCAACCATGACGCTGAGGGACCAGAGGGCACTGACCATCGGTCGAGCCTTGGGCGGCGAGCCGAAACTGTTACTTCTGGATGAGCCAGCAGCAGGTTTGAACTACGAAGAAATAAAGGAGCTGGGCCAGCACTTCCTACGTTATAAAGAGCAGGGAATGGCAATGCTCCTAATAGATCACAGAATGGAAATCGTGATGAGCATCAGCGACCGAATCGTGGTCCTCAATTTTGGCCGCAAGATTGCTGAGGGCACGCCGGCTGAGATACAGGATGATAGGGAGGTTTTGGCGGTTTATCTTGGAGAAAAGGCGTTTCAGCTGCCATGAATGATCATAAACGGGAAGCCATTTTGGAGGTGAAAGGAATCAGGGCTAGTTATAAATATCATACCCTGGTGGCTGGTAAGGAGGTCTATCAGGAAACAGAGGTCTTGCACGGAATAGATGTGTCCATTTTGAAAGGTGAGATCGTGGCCATCATGGGAGCCAATGGAGCCGGAAAAAGCACCTTGATGCTCGCCATTATGGGGCTGTTAGATAGAGAGCCATTCAACGGACGTTTTATGGGAAAAATCATCTTTAACGGGCGCGTCATCAATGGTCTTCCCGCGGAACGAATCGTGAAGTTAGGCATAAGCTTAGTGCCTGAGGGTAAACTTCTCTTTCCTTCACTGACGGTGTCTGACAATCTTGAGCTAGGCACCTATCCCGTCAGGGGCCAACTGGACAAAGAAACTAGGAAGAGGAATCTGGCTACCATTTTTCGACTCTTCCCTGCCCTCAAGGAGAGACAGAAGCAGCTAGCGGACAGACTTTCTGGTGGTGAAGCACAAATGGTAGCCGTGGCAAGGGGAATCCTATCGCAACCACAGTTGCTTTTACTGGACGAACCCTGCCTCGGCTTGGCCCCTTTGTTAGTCAGGGAGCTGATGGGTAGCCTATCTGCGCTTAGAAATGAATTTGAAATAAGCATTTTTTTGGCGGAACAAAATGCCCTGGCAGCTTTGAGTATAGCTGACCGCGGCTACCTGTTGAAGATGGGCCAAGTCGTCGCGAGGGGCTCTACTCAGGAGCTCCTGGCTTCCGAGTCAATCAAGATGGCCTATCTTGGACAGTAATGAGAAAGCCAAGACTTACTTGCGTGAGGAATTAACCTTGATTCCCAAGGAGAATAGCGTTGGAGAAGGAGGAGGCCATGAAATACCAAAGTCCGGAATGGCATGAAGCCGTAAAGGCGGCTTCACTTACAGATAAGACCTATAAGGCAAATGCCCGCGGGTTTACGGCAAGATGGCAAAATCTTCTTCTCGGTTGTCCTGGCGGGGTGGATAAGTTAGTGGACTGGGACGTGAGAAATGGGGAAGTGGTTTCCGTCACTTTACAGGAGAAGCCGTCGCCTAGCGATTTCGCAGCCACACCTTTCGAGAAACGGAGGTATTTGTCCCGTTTTATCGCCCCCTATTCATGTTTTGTTAGATTGCATAAACAGGAGCTTACACCCATGGTGGCGATCGGGAGCGGAGAGTATGAAATTGTTGGAAGTATAACAGAAGTGATGAAGAAGATAGAACAGATTGATGCCTTCGTGGATTTGACATCGACTGTTCCTGCTGAATATGATGAAACACACACGACGGATACAGCATAGATCGTCTATGAACAAGCTTTACATGGGTGGTTCCCAGGCCCATCACGGCGAAATGTTACTTCCGGGGACGTCTATCTTGAGATAGAGGCTTTTATGGCGCCCAAATGACCCAAGACGAAAACGGGGTTATGGAAAGAGGTAAGAGGTATGGCTTTCAAGGATAATCGGGAATTTATAGAGGCACTAGAGAGGAGTGGAGATGTGGTTCGCATTGGCCAGGAGGTGAGCTGGGATCTGGAGGCGGGGGCTATTATGCGCCGGTCAAATGAGCTGCGTGGCCCGGCCGTCTTCTGCGAAAAGATCAAGGATTACCCCAAAGGCCACCGTATTTTTGGCATTCCCCTGAGTACGAAAAGACGAATAGCTGTCGCCATTGGAGTTGCTCCGGATACCCCCCTTCCGGCCGTTCAGGAGGAGTATGCGAGCCGATTGAAGGCTCGCATAGAGCCAGTTGTGGTCAAGGAAGCGCCTTGTAAGGAGAATGTCATCCTGGGTGAGCAGGTGGATCTTTATAACTTCCCTGCGCCCATGATTCACGAGGGTGATGGTGGTCGGTACATTGGCTCCTGGCATATGATAGTGAGCAAGGATCCCGATTCAGACTGGTCCAATTGGGGGATGTATCGCCTCATGATTGCTGGCAGAAGGCATCTGGCCGGACTATGTGAGCCCAACACCCATCTATGGCGAATCAGGGAGAACTGGGCTGCTCGGTTTGGAAGAGAGGTAAATATGCCGATCTCCATAGCCATCGGGGCTGATCCCCTCTGCTCCCTGGTTAGTGCAACGCGGTTTGGGCTGAAGAGCGAGGCTGACTATGCCGGGGCTTTACGTCAGGAGCCAGTAGAGCTTATCAAATGCGAGACCAACGACCTGCTCGTGCCAGCCTATGCAGAGATAGTCCTTGAGGGCGAACTTCTGGCTGAAACCAGAATAGCTGAAGGCCCCTTTGGAGAATTTCCGGGCTATCGAAGTGCGCCGCGGGAACCTCGAGCTGCCTATCAGATAAACGCAATTACTCATCGAAATGATCCGATCCTTACTATGAGTTGCATGGGCATACCCGTAGACGACTCTCAGATGATCGGGGCCTTTGTCCGGGGCATCGCCTATAAGACACTTCTCAAAAGAGCCGGTATCCCTGTCACTAACGTGTATGTTCCTCCGGAAGTCGCTGACTTTTTGGTGATCGTCGGCGTAAAGAGCGCATCTTGCGAATATAGCAACATTGCTTCCAAAGTGGAGAACCTTATCGCCGCTAGTCCCACCATGGCCAGTAAGGTGATTGTCGTGGATGAAGACGTAGATGTCTTTAACCTTGGCGAGGTATTACACGCCTTTGCTACCAAATGTCATCCCACCCGCGGGATAAGATTGACTGACCGTGAGGTTGCTGGAACCAACCTGGCGCCCTATTTGAGTCCCGAGGAGAGGAAGTGGCTCAAGGGAGCCAGGGCGTTGTTTGATTGTACATGGCCCCTGGAGTGGCCCCGGGAAACGGCTGTCCCTCCAAAGATGTCCTTCAACGAGGCATACCCCAAGGAGGTGAAGGAAAAGGTATTACAAAACTGGACAAGCTACGGCTTTAAATAGAGAAACTTTTAATCTCTAAACCTAAGGGGATAATATGGGAAAGGAATTCGATACCTTTATTGAGAATGTCCAGGACCTGCCTGATGGTCAGGAATGCCAGCTCGTTATTCGGGACTTGACTTCCGGTCCCCGAAAGTATGCGTCTCGATATGTAAGAGCTATCGTCTCCAGCTCTCCAGAGAGCTTGCCCGACTCTGACACCTTATGGCTTAGATTCCCTATGGGTAACTTACATTCTCAACCTATGGCAATCAAGGTTGTGGAAGAGCTCGGTGAGTTCATGTGCGAGTGACCGAAAGCCGATCTCAGATTGGAGAGCGGTTACCCAAGAAAGAGGTCCTCATCTGCTTAGACGCAAGATGCGTTCTGTGTTCTTCCCAAATATCTTGGCCTTCACTGCCGGTGGCACATCCATCGACTCTACAGATCTTATGGCCTCTCCAAGCGCGAATCCTTCCCCTTGGGCACCTCCTGGATAGGGATAATCGCTTCCAAACACCAGATTATCGGGACCAAAGAATTCATAGGCACACATCAGTGCAGGCGTGCCTCCGGTAGGTACCGTATCGGCGTAGAACTTCTGAAAATACGCCAAAGGGGATTTGCTTAGTCTCAGAACATCCTTTTCGTCGGGATTTGTCTTGCCTGTTGGACCTGTGGGGATGCGTTGTGCAAAGAAAGGTATCATGGCACCACAATGGTGCGCTATGAATTTGATATTGGGGTACCTTTCCAGCACGCCGCTGAATACCAACCGTGCCATACACAACGTGGTTTCATAAGGCCATCCAAAGACCAGAAATAAGTTGTATTTAGACGCTTCCTCACCAGGATAATCTGCAATTTTCTGGTCCCTGGCCGGGTGAATCCAGATCGGCAAGTCGTATTCGGCCATCTTTTCATAGAGCGCCATGAATTCAGGGGTATCCAAGGGTTTCCCATTGATGGAGCTGTATATCTGGATGCCTCTTAAATTCAACTCGCTTATGGCCCTTTCCGCCTCTTTTAGGGCGGCATCAATATTATTCATTGGCAAACAGGCTGCTGCAGCCACAAAGCGGTCGGGATACTTTGTCACCAACTCGGCCATTTCATCATTGGCCATCTTAGACAGGTCCACAGCCTCGTCTGCTGATACCACGTACTCCAGGGGTGGCACACCAAGGGTCAAAACCTGCCGCAGCCCCTCATATTTGTCCATGACACGGAATCTGATATCCAGGTCAAAAAGGGCAGGCCTTAGACGATTGGCTTCCAGGTAGAAACAATGGCTCGCTTTCTTATCAAGTGCTTGTTTGTATTTTGGCGGCAAGATGTGGCAGAAGCTATCAATCTTTTGAGAAAAAGACGCGTTCACTATTTGCCTCCTTTATTAGGCTATCCAGTGCCAAGTTCAGGTTCATAGAGCCGTTTTCAATCGGGGTGAGCGTTTTCTACGTATTAATGTACGACAGGTTGGAGTCCAGGAAACGTAAAAGGACATAGGACGAATCTTATCTAAATAATATTCTTGTTTTCCAGGAATATTCTGGCATCCAGGACCGACGCGGCGGTGCCATCATGATGCATTCGAAGTGGATTAAGATCCAGTTCGGTAATTTGTGGAAAATCGGCCATCAGGATTGAAAGCCTTTCCAATATGTCTGCAAGCAACGCTATGTCATAGGGTTTTTCTCCCCGAACACCTTTCAAAAGAGAGAAAGCTGTCGTCTCTTCGATCATTTCATAGGCCTCTTCACGGCAGATGGGAGCCAGTCGAAAAGAGACATCTTTTAGCATTTCAGCGAGAGTGCCTCCCATACCGAACATGATTACCGGTCCAAAATCGCGGTCAAACTTTCCACCTGCGATGAATTCTATGCCTCCGAAAATCATTTTCTGGAGCATCACACCGTCTATGCGAACCCCTTCCACCCGTGTTTTTACCTCGCCCATGATCTCAACAAAGGCAACCTCCAACTCCACATCATTTTTGAGATTGGTTTTCACACCTCCCACATCCGTCTTGTGAGACACTTTGGGAGAACTGATTTTCATCACAAGGGGGTATCCTATCTCGGCGGCCTTTAATCTAGCCTCTTCCAAATCAACAGCCAGGATAGGCATCTCGCACCGTATACCATATGCTTCTACAAGCTCCATGGCCATAAGATCGTTGGGGTATCGTGATCCCTTCGCTATCTTGGCTAGAATTTGCGTAGCGCGCCTCTTCTCGTTTCCCAAAGTACGGTAAGGTGAACGGACTCTTTTTAGAAACCTCCTATATTTCCATTGCCTGGATAAAGCACACACCGCATCTTCCGGTGTATCAAATATGGGATAATCTTTGTTGGATTTAATTTCGGCAAGAGGGGCCTGATCAGAGACAAGGTGCACGGCAATGGGTTTGGACCGTCTTTTTGAGGTTCTCTCAATATGATCCATAAATTCCGAACTCGTCAAAGGCTTGAGATCTAGGGCGGTGTTAAAGGCCGAAACGACCGCTCCGTCTACTTCTTCTAGGGATAGAATTCTATCCGCAACATTTATAATTTCCAAATTATTAAAAAACCCACCCGTGTCAACAGGATTCGTGATACTCCGGCGCTTCCACTTCCCCGTTTTAGCAATCTCTTCGAGTAGATGTTCCGGAAGTTGCCCTACCCTTAAGTCTTCTCTTTGAGCCACGTCTTCGGCGATAAGAGCAAGTCCACCCGAACCAGCCATAATGGCCAAATTTTGGCCTTTAATAAGAGGGAGATGGAGGGCCTTACACATTTCTATGGTTTCTTTGAAAGTACTGGCTCTCAAAATTCCGGCCTGTGCCAGAGCTGCATCTGCGACTCTATCATCCGAAGCAAGTGCTGCCGTATGAGAAAGGGCAATCTTTGACTCCTTTCCGCTAATATTCGATTTAAAGATGATGATCGGTTTGTCGGAATTTTTGGCAATCTCAAATAATCTTCTTCCGTCCGAGAAGCTCTCCAGATAAAAAACAATGATCTTTGTTTCTTGATCTTCGATCAGATATTCGAGCAGTTCCAATTCGTCCACATCCAATTTATTTCCCACACTCACGATCTTACTTACTCCATCCATTTCGTAAGAAAGTTCGGATGTGCACATCCAACTAATCGAACCGCTCTGGCTGACAACAGATACACCCCCCTTTTTCACCTGGTGTCTGAATAATGGAGCAAAAGGCAAGCAGACGCCGCTCGTTGAACAGATGACGCCCTGGCAGTTCGGGCCAATAAATCGGATGGAATATTTCCCGGCTATTTCCCTGATTTCCCCGGCCAGTCGTACGCCCTCCTCCCCGGATTCATTAAAACCGTCCGAAATAATCACAGCCCTGTCAATCCCTGCATTCCCCGCCTCTGTTAACAAGGCAGGTACAGCAGCAGCAGGAACCATGATGACCAGAAGGTCTATGGGTTTCGGGATTTCTTCCAGAGAGAGGTAAATGGGGAGACCAAAAATTTTGCCGGGTCTCTTACTGAGAGGAAAGATTTCACCCGGGTACCCCATTTCCAAAAGGTTAGCTAAAATGGTATTGGAGACATTATCTTTATTCGGTGAGGCACCGGCTATAGCTATGTTTTTAGGATAGAAAAATTTCTTCATGGATTCGGTCCTTTCAGCATACCGCTCATGCTCGATTGCAATCCACATAAAAAATGGTCTTCAGCAAATGCCGTTTTGGATAACACTGGTGATTACTTCTCCAGGAATATCCTGGCATCCAGGACCGACGCGCCGGTGCCATCACTATACACCCGAACTGGATTCAAGTCCGCCTCATCTATCTGAGGAAAATCGACCAACAGGTTTGAAAACTTCATCACAATATCCGCCAGCCCGTCCAGGTCGTAAGGCCTGCCGGATCTAAATCCTCCAAAGAGCTTGTAGCTTTTCAACCTTTTCAGCATCTCCAGGCAATCCTCGTTAGAAACCGGTGCCATGCGAAAAGCAACATCATCAAAGACCTCAGCATAAATGCCCCCTAACCCCACCATGAGTACCGCACCGAAATCTTTGTCCCTTTTGCCGCCAACAATGACATCGATGCCTTCAGAGGCCATCTTCTGGAGTTTAACAGCGGGAACTGGAGCTCCGGAGCCAGCTTTCTTGAAGGTATCTGTCATTTCAGCGTAACATTGACATGCACTCTCAAAATCCTTTATGCCGAGACGAACGCCGTCCACATCACTCTTATGGAAGATCTCACGTGCATGTATTTTCATGACCAAGGGATACCCTATTTCTCTGGCGGTCTCGCCAAGTTCCTCGAGGCTTCTGACTACTCTTAATTTCAGCCTGTTGATGCCGTAATAGGCCAGAAGTTCCATGGTCTCCACATCATCCAGATAGTAATCGGTGGTTGAGGAAATGATTTGCCCTGCCCTGTCCAGATCAAGGCAGACGGGCCTATGAGACAGGGTCCTCGATTTATGGGACTTCGCCGTCGTGTAAAGCAATTTCTTCCTGAGAGATTCCACCGCATCTTCCATGGTACCATAAATGGGGAAAGCGGTTTTTTGTTTCAGCTCAAAGACTTCGTCTGGCTCATTAACCCAAAAAAAGGCCATAGGTTTTCCAGCTCTGCTCGCCGCATCAAAGGCCATACGGATGAGTTCCACCGTATCCAAGTCTCCATGAATCGCTTTTCCCATGTCAAAGAGGGAAAACACCACGGCATCTGTCTCTTCCCAGGCCAAAACCATTCTTAATAACACATAGATCTCTTGATTGTTAAATACATTTCCAAGATCAATCGGATTGGTATGATTTATGATCTTTGGTCTGCCTATCTCCCACAATTTTTCCTTTACATGCGTCGGGAGTTCTATAAGATTCAATCCGGAGTTTCTGCAAGCATCTTCACACATCAGAGCCATGCCGCCTGAAGTGATCATGGCCACAACATTCGGCCCTTTGATGGGCGGTCCGGACAGAGCCTTGGCCCAGTCAAGCAATTCCCCATAGGTCTGTGCTCGAATAATTCCCGCTTCATTGAAGGCCGCATCCACAACTCTATCATTACTGGCCAGGGCTGCAGTGTGAGACAGGGCCAGCTGAGACCCGCTCCCCCTGTTTGCTTTCAGAATCACAAAAGGCTTCTCACTCTGCATGGCCAATTCACAAAGCCTCCTGCCGTCTTTGAGGCTTTCAAGATAGAACAGAATGATGTCAGTATGATCATCCTCCATCAGGTATTCCGTGAGCTGAACTTCATCCACACTCAATTTGTTCCCTATGCTCATGACTTTTGAGAGTCCACCAATCTCATGGGACAGTAGAAGGCTTGTTAACCATCCCACGGATCCGCTTTGGGAAATAATGGCAACCCTGCCTTTTTTAATCTGATGTCGTCTCAAGAGGCCGAAAGAGAGGCAGGTCCCGGTATGAAAGTCGATGAGGCCCTGGCAGTTGGGGCCGATAAATTTGATGCCATAGGCGTCTGCAATCTCAACGATCTCTTGACTCAACCGCGCCCCTTCCCCTCCAAATTCATTAAAACCGCCAGTTAAGACGACGATTCTCCTGATGCCCAATTCTCCGCAATCCCTGAAAATATCTGGCACGGTTTGGGCGGGGGTAAGGACGCTAACCACGTCTATCGGGTGTGGAATTTCTTTCATGGTGGTAAGAACCGGGTATCCACTAACTGTGCATGCTTTTGTTCCTATCCCGTAAACCTTTCCCTGAAATTCCATTTCTCTTAGATTTTCAAGAATAAGAGCGGCAAGGTTGCCCGGTGCTGGAGATACGCCAAAAACCGCAACACTCGATGGGTTAAAGAATTTTTTCATATCCTAGCCTTGGAGAGGCCCCTCAATATCTTTCTGGCCGCGTCCTTATTTTTTCGGGTCATGCCTGCAGGCCTTGTAATCTTTTCAAACAAGCCATCTTATCAATCTGGGTTCTCAGCATGGTGATCTCTTCTTCTGTTGGAGCAGGTGTAAACGGGACATTATCGGGAATAATGAGATCAAAACCTGTCTTCTCCGCCACTTCATCCACACTATGCCCGGGATGTACCGACTTTAATCTCATGTGCTTGGTCTCTTCCTCAAAATCCATCACAGCAATGGGACTTATCACCTCCTGTGGACCATTTGGATTCCAGCCATATTTTTCAAAATTCCAGCTCTTCCTGTCA